>CAJXHQ010000187.1 GCA_913054485.1 uncultured Paracoccaceae bacterium | reverse complement strand
GTTTGTGCTGATCCAGGTGGCGGGGCTGGGAATCTTGTGGTTCTTCCCGTCGATCGTGACCATCGTACCGGCACTGCTGTCGAACTGATGCCGGATCAGGCCTGAACCTGAAGAGCAGAAGGGGCCCCACAGGGACCCCTTTTTTCTATTCCGGCGTGTACCATATGGGCGACGTATAGGCGCGCTCCTGCCCGGTCAGCTCTGCCGCCTCGGGGATCTCTGCCCCCAGCCGCAGCCGGTCATAGAGCACCCATCGCGGGGTCGGGATCTCGATCACCCGGGCGTAGTAGAAGGCGCTTTCGGCCGGGTCGAAATCCGGGTCGGCCCAGACCGTACCCAGTTCCGCCGCGCCGATGGTGTTGGTCCAGTTTGCGGCCTCCACATCCACGGTGTTGCCCACCTCCGGCAGCTTGCCGTCTGTGGCGGGTTCGCGCCCGTCCGACCAGGCCACGTCATAGACCTTCTCGTGCAGCTGCCCGGCGCTGTCCATCCAGCCCTTGATGATCTGGATCCGGTCCAGGTTGGCGCCGATCGGGTCGCGCAGCGCATAGACCATGAAGCGCGGTGCATCCGCCGCGTCCCCGCGCAGGTCACCGCCCATCGGCACGCCTTTCTCGTAGCCCCGGAAGGCAGGCGTGCGGGAGTTCAGATCCTCCATCGTGTAGTCCCAGCCGCCGAAGAAACGCACTGAGATCCGCGGCCCGGTGGTGCCGTAAACCTCGCGCCGCGCCATGGCGTCCCAGATCGCAGTGCGGGTGTTCTCTTCTGCCCAGACGCCGGTATAGCCTGAGGCGACCAGCTCGAAGCCCTCGAAGACACCCTTGTCGGTCTTGGTGAAGGGGTGCGAGACGCGGGTCTTGGACGGTTCCGCGTTGGCGGCCTTGCCGAAGTAATTGTCCTCCTCCGCCGTCGCCAGCGAGGTATGGCTGTCGGTGCTGCCCAGCAAGCCAAACTTATATGGGTTGGTGCCCAGCCGCGCCTCCAGCGCCAGCCCCTGTTTGAGCGCCTCGCGGGCGTATTCGCCTTTCAGCATTTCCGGGGTCTTGGCTTCGGTCAGGTCGAGGTTGCCGGCATCCCAGGTCTCGTAATCGGCAAATTCGTCATCCGGTGACAGATAGGGATGGGTTTCACCGTCACCCTTGATCTGGGTGACCTCGTAGAGCGGCTCCCACTTGGCGCGCAGCCGCACGTAGTTCTCATCCACCGGTGCGCCGGTGTACTGCTGCTCGGTTGGAAACATCTGCCCGTTCGACAGGTTGCCGTTGTGGGCCAGCGACAAAACCCGCCCGCCGGTCTTCTCCTCGTAATTCTCCAGCCACTGGTAGAGGTCCAGCGGGTCGATGGAGCCGAAGGGCGGCTGGGTCACCATGGGCGAGACCTGCCGCGCCCGGTCCGCATTGTCGCGCATGATCACGTTACGGTGCAGGTTGTTGCCCTTGTTGAGTGAGGTCCACTCATAAGAAATGAAAGCGGTGAAATGGCCGGGATTATTGTAGCGCTCGGCGGCGTCGATCACGCTGTCCCAGATCGAGTCATAGGCTGTGGAGCCTGGCGAATAGGCTTTCAGCAGCTCCGGGTCGATCGTGCCTTGCGCAAAATTGGTGATTGCATCCAGCGCGGCTGCGGCCGCGGCATCGCCGCCTTCCCTGAAGCCCTCGTACCAGCCGCGGCCCTGATCGCTGTCAACAATGGCCGCAGCACCCTTGGAAAGGTCGGTGGCAAAGCCCATCAGGTCCGAATGGTCGGTCAGCGCCAGCCAGTCCAGCGGCCGGCCCAGCTTTACCGGCAGCCCGGTAGCCGATGTTACCTGCTCGCCGCGGGCAAAGCGGTAGGCTTCATCCAGGCCCAGTGTATTGCCGAAGAGGCCCGCGTCCGGTGACAGCGCCGTGTGCAGGTGAGTGTCACCCCAGAATATCTGGCTTGGAAAGCTGCGCTCAGCATAGGGCGAATAGGTCTTGCCGGGATAGAGGCCTTCAAGGCTCTCGGCAGAAGGTTTGAATTGTGCTGAAAGGGGTGAAGCGATGGCGCAAAGGCCAAGCGCCAGAAGAATTCTGGGCATCGGGTATTTCCCTCGGACTGACAAAATGAACTTGGTATTCTGTGCCCCTCATAGCACAAAATACGCGTCAGTGCGATGCGAGGTCCTGACGCGTCTTCAGAGCGCCAGCGGGACCGAGGTGCCGGAGTCTTCAAACTCCCAGGAGGCCGACCAGCTGTCCTGCTGGCGGGTCAGCACCAGGTAGTTGCGTTCGGCGGCATAGCGGCCGCGCTGGCCGGGGATGCGGCGGATCCGCACCGGCTGGCCGGGCAGGGGGGCTTCGCCGGCACAGGCCAGCGTGCCCAGCGCCTTGGCCCAGGTCTTTGGCGGTGCGCGGTGGGCAATGCCCGAGGCGACAAGCTGGTGCAGGGTGCTGCCGTCCTGCAAGGGCATCTCGCCCCGCGTTGCCAGGTGGATCTCACCGGATAGCGCCGTCACCTGCTGGTCCGGGCCCTGCGCCATCTGTTCCGTCAGCCGCAGCATCCGCACCCAGCTGTCCCGGTGAGCCCGGCTCTGCCACTGATCGCGCAGGTCGTCCTCGTATTTCTGCATTCGCGGCGTCAGCACCATCAGTGCTTCCAGCAGCGACAGCCGCGGCCCCAGCAAGGGTACCGAGGACATCAGGAAAGTCCGCCCCGGCGCCTGCCGCGCGGCTTCAACTTCCATCATCTGCCAGCCGCCGTCGCCCATCACCTCGCGCCGGGTACGTTCCGAGCGCAGGTCAGGTGCGACGATCCGCAGCCCGGAGGTGTCCAAAGACCAGCCCAGATGCAGGCCCTCAGCATCGGCAAAGCGCGGCGGCAGATCGCCCTCCACTGTGCCATGCTGGAACAGAAGCGCTGCCTCGCGGGCGGCAGCAAACAGCGTCTGCCCCACCGGCGAATAGGTGCGCGAGCGGCGCAAAGATCCCCAGCCATCGCAGATGTCATGGTCATCCCATTGCATCAGCGACGGCACGCGGGCGGCGAGATAGGCGAAATCGGCGGCCGCGTAGTTGAGCGCGTAACGCTCGAAGAATCTCTGCCGCAGGTGTTCATGCAAGCCGGCCAGATCGGCCCGTGACGGGTCGCGCGGCAGACTGTCCGGCCAGTCCTCGCTTAAGGGATGCCCTCGGGTTGCCTCATCCGTGTAGACCTGATCGCCGCCGTGCAGCAGCAGCGAGAACGGCGCCTGAACATGGTCCCTGCCCATCCGCCGCCACATGGCGTTGCGTTCACCGCCCTCGCGGTCCAGGTCGTCATGTTCTTCGCCGTTACAGGAGGCATAGGCGATGCGGATGTCTCCGCCGAGACCGGCCAGTTCAAAACGCTCATCGTTCCACTGGTAGGAGGAGGGCCGGCCCGCAGGCCGTGTGAACCGGGTCCGGAACACGCGGGCGCTGGCGTAGTCTGCCAGTTTCACCGGGGCAATTTCCCCGTCGTCTGTACAGACAGGAGGAGGTGTCACACCCAGCGGCGCAACAAACAGCGCCGCGAGCTGCATATGGCCATTGCTGATCCCGTCGAGGATCAGAATCGGGCCTGTTATCTGTGGGGTGCCTGTCATCTCAGCCCTAGCAGCTAGGGGGCGCGCCCGGCCGCTGCAAGGGGAGCCGCCGGTCATTTTGCACAATCACCCGGCCGCGCGCTCAGCGGGTGAGCTCGCGCATGCCGTCTTCCAGCCCGGCCAGCGTCATCGGCACCATGCGGTTCTCGAAAATTTCCTGGATCATCGAAATCGAATGGGTGTAGTCCCAATGGTTCTGCGGCACCGGGTTGATCCACAGGTTCGAGGTCCACTGTTCACGCGCACGCTGCAGCCAGACCTGGCCTGCTTCCTTGTTCCAATGCTCATTGGCACCGCCGGGATAGGCGATCTCGTAAGGGCTCATTGAAGCATCGCCGACGAAGATGCATTTATAGTCCGGCCCGTAGGTCCGGAAGATTTCCTCGGTTGGGGTCTGCGCGTCCCAGCGCCGCCGGTTATCGCGCCAGACGCCCTCATAGAGGCAATTGTGAAAGTAGAAGTATTCCAGGTGCTTGAACTCTGTTCTTGCAGCGGAAAACAACTCTTCCACCACCTTGATATGCGGATCCATAGAGCCGCCCACATCAAGGAACAGCAGCACTTTCACCGCATTGTGGCGCTCGGGCCGGGTCTTCACGTCCAGATAGCCGTGTTCCGCCGTGGCGCGGATGGTGCTGTCCAGATCCAGCTCCTCATGCGCGCCCTCGCGGACCCAGCGGCGCAGGCGTTTCAGCGCCACTTTGATATTGCGGGTGCCAAGTTCAACATCGCCGTCCAGGTTCTTGAATTCACGCTTGTCCCAGACCTTCACCGCGCGGCGGTGGCGGCTTTCCTTCTGGCCGATCCGCACCCCTTCGGGGTTGTAACCGTAAGCGCCGAAGGGCGAAGTGCCGGCGGTGCCGATCCACTTGCTGCCGCCCTGGTGGCGGCCTTCCTGTTCCTTCAGCCGTTCCTGAAGGGTCTCCATCAGCTTGTCAAAGCCGCCCATGGCCTCGATCTCGGCCTTTTCCTCTTCCGAGAGGTGTTTCTCGGCCATTTTGGCCAGCCACTCTTCGGGGATGTCCACTGCCTCCAGCACCTGTTCGGCGCTGATGTTTTCCAGCCCTTCAAAGGTGGCGGCAAAGGCGCGGTCGAACCGGTCCAGATGCCGTTCGTCCTTCACCATGGCGCTCCGGGCCAGGTAGTAGAACGCTTCGATATCGTAGGTCGCCAGCCCGGCCTTCATCGCCTCCAGGAAGGTGAGGTATTCGCGCAAGGAAACCGGGATAGCGGCTGCGCGCAAGTTTTCAAAGAAGGGCTGGAACATGGGATCAGAGGATAGCGCGGTCCAGGACCAGCGTCACGACCAATCCCAGCAGCCCAAATGCGATCGCGTAGACGGCGCCGTATTGCAGCACATCGGCCAGGGAGCCCTTGCGCTTCTTTGCAGTGATAATTCCCAATGCTGCGCCCAGTAGCAGCCCGCCGATCACGATCATCTGGTTTTCGCCTGTGTTGTCTGCGGGCCCAGCACTGCCATCTGCTGCTGCGCGCGTCCTGCCCATTCCGAGCCAAACCCGTAACGCGCCCACCCGAGGCTGTCCAGCCTGACGGCGCGTGCTTGCGCGCTGCGGCCCAGCCGGGCGAGCGCTTCTGCGCTTTGCAGCTGCAGCCGCGCGAGCACCGCGGCGTTCTGTGCCGCGCGGGCCTGGTCCATGGCGGGGGCGGTGCGCCGCAGGGCATCTTCGGGCCTGCCGGCAGACAGGTCCAGGCCGGCAAGCCGGGATTGAATGCGGGCTTTCTGCGGTCCGCTGCCCGGTGTGTTTTCCATGTATTTCAGAGCGGCGTTGAAATGGTCCGCCGCCGCTTGCGGGTCGCTGGGTTGCAGCAATTGCCCCAGCGTGTAATGGGCAAAGCCGCGCCGGTGGTCCTGCCATCCCAGATCCCGCGCCATCCGGGTGGCCTCGCTGGCGGCACGCAGCCGCGCGGCCTGCGCGGTGCCGGGGATCAGCGCGGTCTCGATGGCCCGCGACCAGGCGGGCGGAGTGGCGGGGTTCAGGCGCGCCAGCAGCGCGGGCAGGCGGGCGGCCACATCGGCGCGGCTCATGCCGGTCTGCAGCTCGGGCGCGTAAGCGGCGCGCAGCACCAGCATGTCAAAACCCGTCAGCACCACATGGGCGTTGTCATCGTTGAAGATCGAATCCGGCAGCCGGTAGAGATCATTCAGCGGCGCCAGTGCCTGGGCAAGTTCCTCGTGCAGGCAGTCGCGCACCTCCTGGGGGCTGGCGTCATTGGGGATGAAGACCGCCAGCTGATCGCGGCTGCGCAGCGCGGTCCAGCTGGTGCGCGCTGTGCGGCGGGTGCGCCGGTATTCCTCCAGCGAGGCGGTATTGGGCACCACGAAACAGGCGGCATTCGGCAGTGCCCGGCGGATCGCTGCGTGCGGCACCGCTTCGATCACGATGTTTGCCCCGCTGCTGCCGGTGCGGCTGATGCCGATCCCGGCCTCCTGGCGCAGCCGCAGGATGAGCGCGTCGAGATCTGCGGCCATTCCGGGGGGCGGCGCACCGGTCAGCTGCACCGTCACCGGGCCTTCAAAGCGGGTGAAAACGGGCAGGGTACTGCCGCCTTCCAGCTGGAAATGGAGATCCAGGAAATCACGTGCGATATCGCGGTTGGAACGGGCCGGTGCTGCGGGCCGGGCCGGGGCGAACCGGCGCGCCGGCGGCAGATCCGGAAGGGCAGCGGCGGCGCGGGTGGGCGGCGTCTCGAAGGGGGCCAGGCCGCAGCCGGCAGGCATCAGGGCCAGCGTGAGCGCCAGAAGCGCCCGCCGCAATGCGCCGGGGCTGGCCGCCAAGGGCCGGGGCGGAGTATCCAATACCGCATTGGCAGCCCGCGGCCGCCCTGAAAATACAAAATCCATCACACGCACATGGCCTGAGTTTCTGGCAACTCTATGGTCTCAGCCGGGCGCTGCCGTGGCAGGGGGTCAGCGTT
>CAJXHQ010000186.1 GCA_913054485.1 uncultured Paracoccaceae bacterium | reverse complement strand
CGCGCCCGCCGTGATCTCCGGCTGGCTGCTGGCCTTCACCCTGTCGCTCGATGACCTGGTGATCGCCTCCTTCACCTCGGGGCCATCGGCCTCCACGCTGCCGATCAAGATCTTCTCGGCTGTGCGTCTGGGCGTCAGCCCCGAGATTAACGCGCTGTCGACCATCATGATCTCCATCGTGACGGTGGGTGTGATCACCGCCTCGCTGGTGACCAAGCGGCAGATGGCGCGGCAGAAGGCAGAAGAACAAGCGGCCGAGCGCAGCTGATGCAAAGGCTCTTCCCGGACTACGCTTACGGGCCCGGCCCGCGGCAGGGCTGCTGGTGGGATGAAACCATCGCAGCCCCCGCCTGGCCGGTGTTCCGGGGAGAGCAGCACGCCGATGTGGTGATCATCGGCGGCGGTTTCACCGGCCTGTCCGCCGCGCTGCACCTGGCTGAAAGCGGCGCCTCCGTTGCGGTGCTGGAGGCAGAGACCCCGGGCTGGGGCGCTTCGGGGCGCAACGGCGGTTTCTGCTGCACCGGTGGATCGAAACTGAGCAGTGCAGCCATGCGCCGCCTGTTTGGCGATGCCGCCACTGCCGAATATGAAGCTGGCGAGGAAGAGGCCGTCCATCTGGTGCGCGGCATCCTCGACGCCCACGGGATCGACGCCGATACCCATTCGAAGGGCGAAACCCAGTTGGCCCATTCGCCGCGCGCCATGCGCCGCCTGCGCGCAGCGGCCGAAGCAGACCCTTCCGCGGTGCTGATCGAACAGCAGGATCTGGCGCAACACGGCTTCGCCGGACCGTTTCATGGCGCGCTGACCACGCCGGTGGGGTTTGGGCTTAACCCGCGCAAATACCTCTTTGGACTGGCAGGGGCGGCACAGGCTGCCGGGGCGAAACTGTTTCAGAAAAGCCCCGCCACTGCTGTCTCGCGCCACGGCGGCAAGCATCTGATCCGCACGCCGCAGGGTAAACTGCGTGCCGATGCGGTGATCGTGGCCACCAATGGCTATTCTTCCGAGAACATCCCCGGCTGGCTGCGCGCCCGCACCATGCCCGCGCAATCCACCGTCATGGTCACCCGGCCGATGAGCGAGGCAGAGCTGGACCTTCAGGGCTGGACCTCCGATCAGATGAGTTATGACACCCGCAATCTGCTGCATTATTTCCGCCTGATGCCGGACCGCCGGTTCCTGTTCGGGATGCGCGGCGGGCTGATGTCCTCACCGCGGGCCGAGGCAGCCATCCGCCGCCAGTTGCGCCGCGATTTCGACGCCATGTTCCCGGCCTGGCAGGAGGTGGAGGCTGAAAACATGTGGTCCGGAATGGTCTGCCTCAGCCGCAATCTGGTGCCTTTTGCCGGGCCGGTGCCAGAGGTGAAGGGCATGTATGCGGGTCTCTGTTATCATGGCAATGGCGTTGCCATGGGCACCTACGCCGGCCGGCTGCTGGGCGATCTGGTGCAGGGGCGCACACCGGATCTGCCTTATTCGCCGGTGATGCAGAAAATGGCCCGTTTCCCGCTTGGCCGGTTCCGCCGCGCGCTGATGTTCCCGGCTTATGCGCTGCTGGGCCTGCTGGACTGAAGCGCCGCCAGTTCCAGCTGCATCGCCTCGCGGTCCTTCTCTCCGCCAGCTTCCGCCTTCCACAGGCAATAGGCCGCCATCCGCCAATGGAACCATGGCTTCAGCGCCAAGGTGCGCCCCACCACCCGCGGATCCGGATAGGCGGCCAGAAAGGCATCCTCCTCTGCCCGGCTCAGAACCGCGCCGCGATAGAGAAACTGCATGGCCGGCGACAGAAACAGGTTCAGATCCTCCGCCGGATCGCCCAAGGCAGGGCACTGCCAGTCTATCAGGGTCAGCGTGCCGTCATGAGCCAGCAGGTTCCCCGGCACAGGGTCACCATGGATCACCTGCCGCCGCTTCAGCGGGGGCACCTGTCCGGAAGGTTTCAGCGCCGCAAGCGCTGCCCGCTCAAGGCAGCGCGAAAGGATGTCCTCCGCTTGCGCTGCCAGGTCCGCGCTGCCATTGCTGCCGCGCCGGAGGCCGGGCCAGGCCGGCTGATCATGCAGCCGCCCCAAGAGCTGCGCCACATGTGCCGCGTCCTCGGTCCAGGGCGTGCCGGTGATATGCGCATAGGCCAGCCAGGCACGGCCCTCGAAAACCCCGTGATCCGCCACATGCGGCACCATGCCGGTGCCCGCCATGGCGATCAGGCTTTCGCGCTCCAGCGCCGGATCATTTGCAAACAGGGGGTTGCTGCGGGCAGTCTCATACAGTTTCACCGCCAGCGCCCCGGCGCGCTAGACATGGTACGACCGGCCGCCCGCCATGCGCTCAGGCGCAGGCACCTCCAGCCCGCGGGCCGCGAGATGCGCAAAGAAGCGCTGCTCGAAATCTGATGCCAGCGGTGACAGGGGCGGGCTCCGCGCTTGCGCCGCCCGTTTTCCCCGGCAGCCCTCAGGAGTGATGCCAGCCCCGCCCCGGAGCTGTTAAGCCTTGGGTTCGCGCAGCGCCGTCACCGACGACGCCAGAATCGCCTGTCCGCTGCCGGTGATCAAGACCACATCGCCGCCAACCATCTGGGTTTCGCTCCCCCGGGTGTAGACCTCGGCCTGTTCCGCCACGACCAGTTCGCCCTTCACGTCGTAGCTCTGCACCTCGAAGCTGTAATCTCCGGCCGGCAGGAGGTTGCCGGAGGAATCGCGGCCGGTCCACTCATAGGGCTCCGCGGTCTTTGGCATGGTGATGGTATCCACCACGGTGCCGGCCTCGTTTTTGACAACCATTTTCACCGAATCGGCCAGCAGAGCCGGGTTCGGGGCCACGGTCACACTGTTCACCCCGTCAAAGGCGGCAGGCGCTGCGGCACGGGCTTCCATGCCGACCCAGGAGGACATCGCGGCCATGTTCGACATGCCCAGCTGCGCCGCCATCGATTCCAGCAGCTCGTTGCCCTGCACCTGCTGTTCCACCATGGAGAACTGCGCCAGCTGCGCCGAATATTCCGTCGAATCAAGCGGCTCCAGCGGATCCTGATACTTCGCTTGCGTTGTCAGCATCTGAATGAAGGTCTCGAAATCCGAGGTTAGCGCCGAACTGGCGGCGGCTGTCGAACTGCTGGTCTGGGTGGTTCCGGACAGACCGGAGATTGCATCGGTCATGGTTTACATCCTCATGTCCAGCCCGGTCTCGCCCAGGCTCAAATGTTGCTGAATAGGCAGTTCGCCGGCCGCGTCTTCCGCCTCGCCGCTGGTGCTCAGAAGGGCAGAACGCCCGCCCTGCCCGCTGCTGTCTCCGTCTTCGGCACTGCCGTCGCCGGCCGATTCGCCGCTGAATTCAAAGGAGACATCCTCGTACCCCATGCGGCGGAATTCCTCGGCCAGCTCGTTGATATGTTTGCGCATCAGGTCGCCGGTTTCCGGCCGCTCGGTGGTGATCATCACCGTCATGCCCGATTCGGTGGCCGACAGGCGCATCTTCACCCGGCCCAGCTCCTCGGGGCTGAGGGCAATTTCGATATTGCGGTCGCCCTTGGCGGCCACGGCCTCGGCCATCTGCTGCGCCACCATACGCGGCACTTCCGGCCGGTGCACGGTGCCGGGGCTGACAATAGCCTCGGTCAGCATCTGGTTCAGCCCGGCAGCTTCGCCGCCCAGCAGTTCACCCGGCAACAGGCTGCTGCCGGCCGCTTCCGCCACTGATTCGGCGGCGGCCGACTGCATCGCCAGCCCCGAAGCCATCATTGCCGACATCTGCTGCTGCATCACGGATTGCTGCAACGGCTGTGCGGTGGCGCGCCAGGTCTGAACTGGTTCCCGGCGGGGGGCTTCAGTGACCTCCGCTTCCAGCTCCGCAACCTCGGGCTCTGCCTCAGCTGTATCAGCTTCGGGTGCCGCGGCTGCGGCAGCGCCGGCAGCTGCTGCTTGGGATACGGTGCGGCCCTCGGACCGCGGCGTTTCCGGCACGGCGGCCTAGGCGGGAAGCGGCGATTCGCCTGCCCCGCGGAGGGCGGGCGCTGCGTTGCGGGTCTTGCCGTCCTGCACATCTGAGGAGCCGCCCGCGGCTGTCCGGGCGGCAGCCACAGCCTGCTGCACCTGCGCTTGCTGGGCCTGCTGGGCCTGCTGGGCCTGTGGCTGCTGGACCTGTGGCTGCTGCACAGCCTGTGCCTTCGGTGATTCCGCGAGGACAGCGGCCTGAGCGGCCACAGCGGCAGATTGCGGCCCAGCCGCCTGGGCGGCCTCCGCAGCCTTCACCTCGGGCGGCAGGACGTTTTGTGAGGGTGCCGTCTCTGCACGGGCGGGCTGGCCCCCCCCGTCCGGCGCGGCGGCGTCTTCTGCCGCTGTCTCAGCCGGAAGGCCGCTGTCCAGGGCGGGCCGCAGCTGAGGCTCTGCGGCGGCGGAAGTGGTGGCCGCAGGAATGGCGGGTTTTGCCGTCAGCGGCAGAGGCTCTGCCGGCAGTTCCGGCACCGCTGGGCCGGGCTCATGATTCTCTTCTGCGGGCCGCTCGCCGCCCTGCTGGTCCCGGCCCGGTCCGGCAGCGTCCTTGCCAGAGGCAGTTGTGCCCTCCGCCGTCTCTGCGGGCTGTTCGCTGGCAGGCTGGTCCGCCGCCTTTTGCGGCTCACGGTCCGGCGGACCGGCCTTGTCCTGCCGCATATGGCTTTCAAATGAAGAGGAATTCTGCTGCTGCTCACCTGATCGGTCAGCCGCGTGGCTGCAGGCGGCGGGTACAGCGGATTTGGTCGGTTCTGTAAGGAGCGTATTCAGCATGATGATCCGGATGTTCTATCGCGTTCATGCTTAATAAGCACAAAACCGGTTACGAAGTTTTTAACCGCTGCCACGCAATATCAGCCTGTCCGGAGAATCCGGTGCATGACTATAGCGGAGGCCAGAATGCCTGATACCCATTCCCTGTCCGCCCTGCCCCTGCCGTTGCGGCAGCCGCAAGCGGCGATACTGCCGGCCGCGCAGAAAGACCCTCTGCGCCAGGCTGCACAAGACCTGGAAGCCTCCTTCCTTGCCGAAATGCTGAAATCCGCCGGCCTTGGAAAGGCCCGCGAATCCTTTGGCGGCGGCGCGGGAGAGGACCAGTTTTCCACCTTCATGATTCGCGCCCAGGCCGACGAGATGGCCAAGGCCGGCGGCATCGGGCTCGCCGAATCGCTCTACCACGCCCTCAAGGAGAGACAGAATGACTGACACCATCCCCACTGACCCGCAGGCGCTGATCAATGCGCTGGATGCGATTCTCGACCAGGAGCGCGTGGCGCTGATCAAAGGCGAGCTGACCAGCCTCGAGCCGCTCCTTAAAGAAAAAGACGCGCTGATTTCCCGGCTGAATGACCTCGGCGCGGCAGAAAAGGACAGCATGGCATCGGTACAGTCCAAAGTGGTGCGCAACCAGGCGCTGCTGAGCAGCGCCATGGAAGGCATCCGCGCCGTGGCCGGGCGCATGGCGGAACTGCGCAAGGTCCGCAAAGGGCTGGACGTCTATAACCAGTCCGGCGCCCGCTCCAGCTTCTCGACCAGCGGCGCAAAGGCGCTGGAGAAGCGCGCCTGAGCGCAAACTCCGGCGGAAGGCGGCAATTAGATAAAATCCGAACGATGCAATTGCCGCCATTAGCATTCCCTTAGCACCTAAGCGGTCAATGTCTCCTTGCACTCCGATGGAACGGGGTGGCGCGAAAGCCGGAAGGCCGAACGCATTGTCAGAACGACGCCAGGAACGCCCCTCAGGGGGCTACAGAATGACAGGGGCCAAAGCGCCCCGACACTAAAGGATAATATGCTATGACCAGCATTCTGACAAACAACGGCGCAATGGTTGCACTGCAGACTCTGCAGTCGGTGAACAATAGCCTGGACCAGACTCAGTCCCAGATCTCCACCGGTAAGGAAGTCGGTTCCGCCAAAGACAACTCCGCTGTCTGGGCGATTTCCAAATCCATGGAATCCGACATCGGCGCCTATGAATCCGTGACCGACAGCCTCAACTTCGGTGAAGCCACCGTTGCTGTTGCTTCTGCAGGCATGGAGCAGATCGTCGAGACCCTGAAGGACATGCGCGAGCTTGCCGTGTCCGGCATGTCTGAAAACGTCGATCACGCCAAGATCGAAGCTGACCTGGTCGAGAAGCGCGCAACCATCGAGTCGATCATCGACTCTGCGTCCTTCAACGGTGCCAACCTGCTCGATAACGCAGTGACCGCTTCGCTCAACGTCATGGGCGGCCTGAACGAGACTGCCGACATCATCACCATTACGGCAGTTGACTCCGCGACCGATCTGGACACGTCCTCACTGACCGCGCTGACCAACGCCAACGCGGCTACCGTGATCAGCGAAATCGAAGCCATGCTGTCGAACGCGATCGACTCTGCTGCCGACCTGGGTGCTGCCAGCAACCGTCTGGAAGACCAGGGTGAGTTCATCGGCAAGCTGACTGACGCGATGAAGTCCGGTGTTTCGGCCATGACCGATACCAACATGGAAGAAGCGTCCGCGCGTCTGAAGGCCCTCCAGACCCAGCAGCAGCTGGCCGTGCAGTCC
>CAJXHQ010000185.1 GCA_913054485.1 uncultured Paracoccaceae bacterium | reverse complement strand
GGCGCACGGCGGTACATTTCTGCCCCGCCTTGGTGGTCATCTCGCGGCTGACTTCCTTGATGAAGAGGTCAAATTCCGGGGTGCCGGGCACCGCGTCGGGGCCTAGGATCGAACAGTTGAGGCTGTCCTGCTCGGCCACAAACCGGACCGAGTTTTCGACGATCACCGGGTTGGAGCGCAGTTTCATCGCGGTGTGGGCAGAGCCGGTGAAGCCGACCACATCCTGCATGGTCACATGGTCCAGCATGTCGCCCAGACCGCCAGACACAAGCTGCAGCGCGCCTTCCGGAAGGATGCCGGAGTCCAGCATCAGCCGCACGGCCAGTTCGGTGACGTAGCAGGTATTGGTTGCCGGTTTCACGATGGCCGGAACGCCGGCCAGCAGGGTCGGCGCCAGTTTTTCCAGCATGCCCCAAACAGGGAAGTTGAAGGCGTTGATGTGGATCGCAACACCTTGCAGCGGTGTGCAAATGTGCTGGCCGAGGAAGGTGCCGTTGCGGCTCAGCTGTTCAACCTCGCCGTCGAGATAGACATGGGCATCCGGCATTTCGCGCCGTCCCTTGGAGGCGAAGACAAAGACAGTGCCAATGCCGCCGTCGACGTCGATCATCGTGTCGGCCTGGGTCGCACCCGTGTCAAACGACAGGTCGTATAGCGCCTGTTTGTTCTTGCCGAGATGCGTGGCCAGTGCCTTCAGCATGCGGGCGCGGTCGTGGAAGGTCAGTTTGCGCAGGGCTGGGCCGCCGACGTTGCGCGCATAGTCGAGCATGGATTGCACATCCAGCGCGTCATTGCCCGCGGTGGCGATCACCTCGCCGGTGATGGCGCTGGAAATGTTGCGTGCGCCAGCACCGGGGGCCACCCACTGGCCTGCGGCAAAGCTGGAAATCTCAAGAAGGCTCATGCTTCGGTCCTCTCTGGTATCAGGCTGCGCGATCTCCGCAACCGGGGCACGCAGCATCTGGAAACTGGTGCGGGACGAAAGACCCTCCCGCTGTCTGAGGAATATATTGACCGTCCGGTCGGTTTATGCAAGAAATTTGTCCAACGGGGGGAATTGCCCCTTGCTGACAAGGGTTGGGAGCGGCTCTTGTGGCGCGGACACTGACAAATGGGCGGACGACATGACGGAATCGATTCTGGTCGCGGATCACGGCAATTGGGTGGAAATCACGCTGAACCGCCCGGATAAGTTGAACAGCTTTAATGAGGAAATGCACCTGGCCCTGCGCGCCGCACTGGAAGGCGCGCGTGATGGTGGCGCGCGTGCCGTGCTGCTGACCGGATCGGGCCGCGGCTTTTGCGCCGGGCAGGACCTGGGCGACCGCGATCCTTCCAAGATGGACGGCCCGCCGGATCTGAGCGTCACCGTGCGGACGTTTTATGCGCCGCTGGTCAACCTGATCCGCTCGCTGAACTTCCCCGTCATCTGCGCCGTGAACGGTGTCGCTGCGGGCGCGGGCGCAAACCTCGCGCTGGCTTGCGACATGGTTCTGGCCGGCGAGAGCGCCAAGTTCATCCAGTCCTTCTCCAAAGTTGGCCTGATCCCGGATATCGGCGGTAGCTGGCATCTGCCGCGCCTGCTGGGCGAGGCACGCGCCAAGGGGCTGGCCTTTACTGCACAGCCGCTGAAGGCGAAACAGGCCGAAGACTGGGGCCTGATCTGGAAAGCGCTGCCGGATGAGGACCTTATGAGTGAGGCCCGCGCCATGGCCGAAGGTTTTGCCAATGGCCCGACCTTGGGTCTGGGCCTGACCAAACAATGCATTCAGGCGGCGGCGGTTGATACGCTGGAGGACCATCTGGAGCTGGAAGCTGACGCCATGAAGACCTGCGGCGAAAGTGCGGATTACGCGGAAGGGGTGTCCTCCTTCCTTGAAAAACGCGCGCCGAGGTTTCTGGGCAAATGACGATGACCCCCAAGGAACGCGCAGAAAAAGCTGCCGCCGCCATGTGGGCGGATGACCATGCCTCCAAATGGGCAGGTATGGAAATCACCCATGTGGATGAGGGCGAGGCGGTGCTGGAAATGACCGTGAAGCAGGATCACTGCAACGGCCACGGCATCTGCCACGGCGGCGTCACCTTCATGCTGGCGGACAGCGCTTTTGCTTTTGCCTGCAACAGCCGCAACCAATCCACCGTGGCGCAGCACAACAACATCAGTTTCACCGCACCGGGCCGCAAGGGCGACCGGTTGATTGCCACAGCGCGCGAAGTCTCACTGACCGGGCGCAGCGGCATCTATGACGTGACAGTTACAAATCAGGCGGGCCTGAAGATCGCAGAATTCCGGGGCTTGTCCCGGGCGATCAAGGGCCAGCTGTTTGACGAATAAGGCGAGGAGGACGCTATGAAAGACCTGACCCCGAACAAGGCCGACCTGGACCCAATCGAGATCGCATCCATCGACGAGATCCGCTCCCTCCAGCTGGAGCGGCTGAAGTGGTCCCTGCGCCATGCCTATGACAACGTGCCGATGTACAAGCAGCGTTTCGACGAGGCCGGCGTGCACCCCGATGACCTGCAGCAGCTGTCGGACCTGTCGAAGTTCCCCTTCACCTACAAGAACGACCTGCGCGACAATTATCCTTTTGGCCTGTTCGCTGTCCCGCGCGAGCAGATCATGCGCATTCATGCCTCCTCCGGCACCACCGGCAAGGCGACTGTGGTGGGCTATACCGAGGGTGACATTAACAACTGGGCCGATCTGACCGCGCGGTCCCTGCGCGCGGCCGGCCTGCGCCGTGGTGACATGATCCACAACGCCTATGGCTATGGTCTGTTCACCGGTGGCCTGGGTGCGCATTACGGCATCGAGCGTCTGGGCGCGACCGTTGTGCCGATGGGCGGCGGCCAGACCGAAAAGCAGGTCGGGCTGATCACCGATTTCAAACCTGACGGCATCATGGTGACGCCGTCTTACATGCTCAACATCCTTGAGCAGTATCATAAAAAAGGCATGGACCCGCGCGAAAGCTCGCTCTCTGTGGGGGTCTTCGGGGCGGAGCCCTGGACCGACGCGATGCGCAAAGAGGTCGAGGCGGCATTCGACATGCACGCAGTCGATATCTACGGGTTGTCGGAAATCATGGGGCCGGGCGTTGCCAACGAATGTGTGGAAACCAAGGACGGTCCGGTCATCTGGGAAGACCACTTCCTGCCGGAAATCATCGATCCCGTCACTGGTGAAGTGCTGCCGGACGGTGAGATGGGCGAACTGGTGTTCACCACGATCACCAAAGAAGGCCTGCCGATGATCCGCTACCGGACCCGCGACCTGACCCGCCTGCTGCCGGGTACCGCGCGCTCCATGCGCCGGATGGAGAAGATCACCGGGCGTTCGGACGACATGATGATCCTGCGCGGCGTCAACGTCTTCCCGACCCAGATCGAGGAGCAGGTGATGGCCACCGGCGGTCTGGCACCGCACTTCCAGATCGAGCTGTATAAGGCGGGCCGTATGGATGGCATGCGGGTGTTCGTGGAGGCTGACGCCGGTGCCACGGACGAGCTGAGCAAGAAAGCCGCAGCGCGGATGTTGACCAAACATATCAAGGATATGGTAGGGGTATCGACGGAAGTTATCGTCGGCGACCCCGGATCAGTGGAGCGCAGCCAGGGTAAGGCCAAGCGCGTCGTCGACAATCGCGACAAGGAGTAAGTTTTGGCCCGCACTATCGCCAAGGACCACGATCAGAAGCGCGCTCAGATCCTCAAATCAGCAGCCAAAGTGTTTGCGGATGAAGGGTTTGACCGTGCCTCTATGACCCAGCTTGCGCGCGAGTGCGGGATCTCCAAAGCCAATATCTACCACTATTATGGCAGCAAGGATGCGATCCTCTTCGACATCCTTGAGGTCTACCTGCGCGATCTGCGCGACCGCATCTGCGGCATCGACCTGGACGGGGCGGGGCCGGAGGAGCGGCTGCGCCTTGTCGTGGCCGAAACCCTGCGCGCCTACCAGGGGGCCGATCACGAGCATCAGGTGCAGATCGGCGCCATGGGCGCGCTGCCGGAAGAGCAGCAGAAGCTGCTGCGCGGCTACCAGCGCGAGATGGTCAACTTCATGAGCGATACGGTGCAAGCCATCGCGCCGGCTGCTTTTGACGCGGATGCCGCCAAGCTGCGCGCGGCCACCATGTCCGTTTTTGGCATGCTGAACTGGTATTACATGTGGAACACCGGTGCCGGCACCGAGGCCCGCGAGGATTATGCCGGGCTGGTCAGCGAGCTGACGCTGGGCGGGCTGCGGTCGCTCTGACACACATCTCTTGGCGCGGGATATCTTTTGTTTTTAAGTAAATGCCTTGGGGATAACTCTTGGTTTAACGGTGCTGTGACGCTTAGCCTTATTGCAAGGAGAGTGACATGAACAGTTTTTCAAAATCTGTAGCAGACAGGCAATTCAACCTGGCGGCAGCCGGGCAGGGCTCCGGCTGCGGGGCCCGCGCCCCCGAGATCAGCGGCCTGGCGCAAACGGCCGGAATGACAGCGGCGGAACAGGTCAAAGAACCGTTTTCGGTTCAGCGCTTCCTGCTGAAATACGGGCTGATGACACGGCGCAAACCGGTGCGCGAAGGCTGACCTGCAGCCGCGGGACATGAAACGGGGGATTCCCCGACGCAAAACCCGCCCTCAGGGGCGGCCAGTTGCGCCTTTGGACCGGGATCAGCGGACCACCAGCCATTGCTTCAGCGCCGGGGCGGCCGCGGCGCAGTCTGCAAGGATCAGGCTGCGCGACATGTATGGCCCGGCGCTGGCGCTGCTGTCCCCGGCGGTGACGCATTTGCGGCTGTCCCCGGCCGGTCGGATCTCCTGCGCTGCGGCGTCATGGGCAAAGACCTGCGCCGTGTTGGTCTCTGCACAGTCGAACAGGCCAAATGCCACCTCTGATCCGGCGGCGTTCAGCGTCATGCACTTCCCGTCAAAGGCCACGGCGCGGATCTGACCGGAGGCTGCATCAAAGCTGAACTGCGTATCACCGCCGCGCGGTTTGCAGGAATGCGCGTGCAGCTGCTCTGAGAAGCCGCGCCCGCGGGTGTCGATGCACCAGCCCAGGCGGTCCTTTTCGTCAAGATTGTCCGCAAGGTGGATCAGCGGTGCAGGTGATTTGATGTCAGGTGCTTCTGCCGATGCTGCCAGCGGCAAAGCTGCCAGCGCCGTGGCGGCGGCGGTAATCCGGTATGTCATGCGCGTTTCCTCCCTCGGGTTCCCGCAACATTTATACGCAGGCAGCCCGTCCTTCCGGCGCAAAAAAAGGGGATCCTGCCGGATCCCCTTTGAAATTCATCTTCTGCATCCGGTTCAGGCCGCGTCGCGGGCCGCTTTGGTGTGGCTGGCGCCTGCGCGGGGGTCTTCCAGAGTCAGGCACAGCATTTCGCGGACCGGCAGCCGTGTGGCGGCAAAGGCCATTGCGCGGGCCCGCAGCACGGCGAGGTTTTCTTCCGCTGTTTCCAGCACCCGGCCGTCCTGTTCCAGCCTCTGGCCCTGCGGCGCGAGGATACGCCAGGCCAGCGCGGCCCAGTCCTCGGGCGTCTCATGCCCTTCGCTGCGGGCCAGCAGGAAAAGCTGCTCGAACCGGTCCAGCGCCACACCGTTGCCAGTCACGGGCGAGGCCAGGAAGCCAAGCGCGGCGCTGTCTTCGGCCTGCTTGCAGACCGCGAGGTTGAAGCGGCGGCACCGTTCGGCGCGCGTTTCCTGCCCTTCTGCCGGCAGGCAGGGGGTGATGAAGCCGGCACCGGCAAGCAGCAGCAGCATACGGGTGATCGCGCCCCATTCCCGGGTGCCGAACACGCCCGCCTCCAGCAGGCTGCGTACAGTTGCGGGGCCCTGTGCCAGAGCGTCCAGCACCGGTGCGCAATGCTCTGCCGGCACCTCCGTCCCGCCAAGGCGGCTGCTCAGTTTCACCGGCGCGCCGCTGTAGCGGCGGCTGAGCGCGAGGCGGGTCTCAAACCAGGCTCCGACCTTGCCGCGTTCGGTGTGGGGGCGCAGGCCCCGGACAAAAACATCGCTGCGGAACTGTTCATTGACCAGAATGTCGCGCAGTCCTTCACGGGCCACCGGATCGCTCTCGCCGTCCAGCAGCGCGCGCTGTTCCGGGGACAGTTTGAAATCCGCCACATGGTCCAGCGGGTCGGCGGCGGCCGCGAAGGCGAGTTTGGCAGCGGAGAGTTCCTGCGCCACATCCGCGAAGTGAAACGGCGTCCAGTCACGGTTGAAATACTCATGCGCCAGGTAGCTGCGGTTCTGCCCTGCCAGTTTGCTCAGCCGGTTCTCCAGCGCCGGGTTGGCGGCGAAATAGCCTGCTCCGGCCTGCTGCAGCTGATCCGCAAAGGCAAGTGCGGCGCCGATGCGGTCTTCCAGCGGGCCCTGTGCCGTTGCGGCGCGGTCCGCCATGATCCGGCGCAGCGGTACGGCGGCAGCCCATCCGGGCAGGGCGTTGTAGCTGACATAGACCATGCCGCCAGCCGCCAGCCGGGCGGCGATGAAATCGGTGATGTGGCGCCGGTTTTCTTCGGACACCCAGCTCAGAACCCCGTGCAGGGTGATGATGTCAAACGCTTCCGGCAGGCCGGGG
>CAJXHQ010000184.1 GCA_913054485.1 uncultured Paracoccaceae bacterium | reverse complement strand
GCCGTCAATGGTGTCGGACCCGTCCCCGCCATAGACGGTATCCAGCCCATCTCCGGCCGAAATTGAGTCGTCCCCGTCTTCGGCGTCCTGCGGAGCAGCGGTGAAGCTGACGCTGCTCACCATATAATCAGAACCGTCGGATCCATCGCTTTGAAGATTGGCCGACAGAACAATCTGATCGAAGTTTCCAATCCCGCTGATGCCGATCGTGCCGGTTCCAGACCCGGCGCCGTCTTCGGTGAAATCGCCTTCGGCGACCAGAGTTCCGTCCTTGAAAGCGGCCCAGTGCCCGTTTTCTCCGTGGCTGGACGTGTAGAGATGCTTGAAGGAAACCTCGGCGCTTTCCGCCGTGCTGTCGAAGTCAATTATCAGCTGTTCGGACAGCGCTGAGGCCTTGTCATAGCCAATCTGCTGGGTCACGCCGCTGTCGGAATCGGATACCGCGCCCGCAACGCCGAACGAACTGTCATAATAGCTGATATTGCTCGCGCTGGCGTCTGTGAGCGCCCCGTCTTCCACCGATCGGGCAGAGATCGTGAAGCCTTCCGTCGTGCTTTCTGCGTTGGTGGCGGTTATGGTGACCGGGTCCGTGCTTTCGCCGCCGGACCCGCTGCCGCCATACAGCATGTCGTTGCCGTCCCCGCCGGAAATATCATCATTTCCGGTACCGCCGTAGACGGTGTCTGAACCGGCCCCGGCTACCACGGTGTCATCACCGCCGCCTGCCAGAACCTCGTCGTCGTTCCCGCCTCCTCCGCCATTGCCGTTGTCGATCTGATCCCCTTCAGCATCCGTGTAGGATGCATCGATCAGCTCCCCATGGTCTGTGCCGTCGATCCCGCCGTCTGCGTTGGTGTAATCCGGCGGGTTAACCGCCGTCGCGGAGTCCAGCGAGCTGACCTCCCCATATGAGGGCACGAAATAGATATTGCCGTCGGTGCCCAGAACATAATCGCCGGATTCGGTTTCATTTGAATAGTAGTAGCCGCCGGCAGTGCCGCTCCAGGTCCAGGATCCGCTGCCGAGCACCTCTGATGTTGTGAAGCTGCTATAGGGGCCAGTGATACTGTCTCCGCTGTCGAGCGCGGAGTCACCTGTTTCAACGAGGTATCCCTGAGGCATATTACTGGTCCCGATCACTCCTGGCGCCAGTACCGGTTGGCGCCAATTCGCAAAATGGTAACTGCACTTCGGTTACCAAGTCGTTTCCGGCAGGCGCATTAGGTAAGTGCGCTTATGGGGCAATGATACTTCGAAGCCCGCACTGTCTTGCCCGCCGGGAGAGATGGGTTTATCACGCAGGCCTGACCTTTTCCTGAGGAGCCCTCATGCGCGCCGAAACCCAGAACATCGTGACAGAGATCGAGAAATCGCTGGAGCTGCTGGCGCAGCGCATGGATTACGAGACCGCGCCCCACCGGCTGGAGGAGTTCAATGCCCGTGTCGAGGACCCCAAACTCTGGGACAACCCCGAGGGCGCGCAGAAGCTGATGCGTGAGCGCCAGACTCTGGTGGATGCGATGGATACGTATACCTCCATCAAGCAGGATCTCTCGGACAACATGGAGCTCATCGAACTGGGCGAGATGGAAGACGATGCGGAGGTCGTCAAGGACGCCGAAGAGGCGCTGGCGGCGCTGGGGGAGAAGGCCGCCGAGAAGGAGCTGGAAGCGCTTCTGGACGGTGAGGCCGACAGCAATGACACCTTCCTCGAGATTAACTCGGGCGCGGGCGGGACTGAGTCCTGCGACTGGGCTTCGATGCTGGCGCGGATGTATGTCCGCTGGGCCGAAAAGAAGGGCTACAAGGTCGAGCTGCAGTCCGAAAGCGCCGGCGAAGAGGCGGGCATCAAATCCGCCGCCTACAAGATTTCCGGCCACAATGCCTATGGCTGGCTGAAGTCAGAGTCGGGCGTGCACCGGCTGGTGCGCATTTCGCCCTATGACTCGGCCGCCAAGCGGCACACCTCGTTCAGCTCTGTCTGGGTCTACCCGGTGGTCGACGACAATATCGAGATCGAGGTGAACCCGGCCGATATCCGCATCGACACCTACCGTTCGTCCGGTGCCGGCGGCCAGCACGTCAACACCACCGACTCGGCGGTGCGGATCACCCACCACCCCACCGGCATCGTTGTGACCTCGTCGGAGAAATCGCAGCACCAAAACCGCGACATCGCCATGAAAGCGCTGAAATCGCGGCTCTACCAGCAGGAGCTGGACCGCCGCAACGCCGCCATCAACGAGGCGCATGAGAACAAGGGCGATGCGGGCTGGGGCAATCAGATCCGGTCTTATGTTCTGCAGCCCTACCAGATGGTGAAAGACCTGCGCACCAACCACGAAACCTCGGATACCAAGGGTGTGCTCGACGGCGATCTTGACGGCTTCATGGCCGCCACTCTGGCACTGAACGTGGCGGGCAAGTCCCGTTCCGAAGCCCAGGGCGAATAACCTGCAAAGGGATTTCCCGGGTCAAGGGCGGCGCGCGGGCGCAGCCCCTTGAAGCGGGCCATCCCGTCCTGTCAATGGCAGGGGCGTCCCCAAGGGGCAAACCTGCTCCCTGAGCACCTCATAGCCGTTTCCCATTATATTGGATGCACAGCCGCCGCAGTTGCGCGCCAAGGGTTTTGCAAAATCCCTAAGCTCCTTTCTTAAGGGGCTTTCGCCGCGCCGCAGGCGCGGCGCCCGGCCCAACTGAGAGAAGGCCCGGCAGGGCCGCCGATCAGGCGGGAGCATCTCCGCCGCCGCGCGCCTCCAGCGGGCTGCGGCTGTCCCAGAAGCTTCCGGCCAGACCGGAGACCTCTGTCGGATGGGTGATCGGAGCCATATGCCCGGCCCCCTCCACCTGTACCGCAGCAGCATCCGGCAGCCTGCGCTGCAGCCCGGGGGTCACACCAAAGATCACCGGGTGCGTCTGTGCCCCTTCGATCAGCAGGACAGGCAGACCGACACGGTCCAGAACACCGGGTTTCAGCAAGCCTGCACGGTCATCATGCAGCGCCGGCCGGGCGGCGGGGATCACATGGATCGACCGGGTCATACCCGCCCGTGCGCTTTCCGGCAGATCGGGCCATTTCACCTCCCCCGACCCCCAGAGCCGGTTGAACAGCCGCGCCGCCAGCGCGGCGTCCCCGGCCTCCCAGGCCGCCCTGAACCCGGCTTCCTCTGTCTCCATCTGCGCATAGCCCGGCGATCCGTCCGCCTTGGCAACCGCAAAGAACACGGGCTCAATCAGAACCAGCGAGCGCACCAGATCCGGGCGCGCCGCGGCAACGCGCAGGGCAACCGTGGCTCCGAAGGAATGGCCGATCAGATCGGCAGGCGCCTCCAGCAGCGCCAGCGCCGCGTCAACATTGCTGTCCTGGTAGTCGCCCTGCCCGTCCCAGTCCGGACTTTTTCCGTGGCTCAGCAGGTCAAAAGCAGTAAAGGACGCTTCACCGCCCAGATGCTCCGCAACCCCGCGCCAGGCACCGGAATGCGCCAGCCCGCAATGGAGCGCCAGAACGTTACGCGCGCCTCGGCCGAAGACTCGCGCATAAATGTCACGCGGTGCCGCAGCACTCATCCGTCAAGGCTTCCCAGATAGGCATCAAGGTCCTCCAGCCGGTCCTGCCCCCAGAACCGCTGATCCCCCGGAGCAATGTAGAAAGGCGCGCCAAAAACACCCGCATTCACCGCATCTTCAAGGTTCTGCGCATATGCCTCTGCGCCCATCAGCAGCCCGCTGTCCGCCAGCGACGGGTCGAACCCTGCTTCTTCAAGGGAGGCGCGGATCACCGCGTCCTCAGCGATGTTCTTCTCCTCCGCCCAGCAGGCCCGCAGAATGGCATGCACAAGCCTGCCCATGTCGCCACCGCCAGCCGCCTGCGCGGCGATCACCGCATAAGAGGACGGGGCCATGTTGGCGGGCCAGAAGGCAGGTTTCAGATTAAAGGGCAGCGCAGCCTTCTTTGCCTGACGCAGGAGTTCCTGCGCGCGGTGCTCCTGCCGCGAGATATGGCGGTCCTTTGGCGGCGTCCCCCCGGTACGGGCAAACAGCGCCAGCAGGTCCAAGGGCTTGTAATTGATGCCGCAGTCATGGCGCGCTGCGATCGCTTCCAGCCTTGTGCCGGCCAGGTAAGTGTAGGGCGACAGTGTCGCAAAATAATAATCGATGACGCGCATGACCGGTTTTCTCCGCTAAGAACTAGGACTGAGGCTATGTGCATGGTAAGCGGGGTTCAATATCACGAATCTGTCACATAGACATTTGCTGCCTGGGGATAATCAGCCAATGCCGCAACTCAACGAACCCAAGCTCATTGCCGGGAACGCCAACCGTCCGCTCGCCGAATCCATCGCGCGCCGTATGAGCCTGCACCGCGGTGTGGATCAAGGCCTGGTCGATGCCCGCGTCGAGCGTTTCAACGACGGCGAGATCTTCGTCGAAGTTTACGAGAACGTGCGCGGCGAGGACATGTTCATTGTCCAGCCGACCTCGAACCCGGCCAATGACAACCTGATGGAGCTGCTGATCATCGCCGATGCGCTGCGCCGTTCCTCGGCCCAGCGGATCACTGCGGTGATCCCCTACTTCGGCTACGCCCGCCAGGACCGCCGCACCAAGGCGCGCACGCCGATCTCGGCCAAGCTGGTCGCCAATATGCTGACCGGTGCCGGCATCGAGCGGATTCTGACCATGGATCTGCACGCGGCCCAGATCCAGGGCTTCTTCGACATTCCGGTGGACAACCTCTACGCCTCGCCGATCTTCGCACTGGACGTGAAAGCGCAGTTCAAAGACAGCATGGATGAGCTGATGGTGGTGTCTCCGGACGTGGGCGGCGTGGCCCGCGCGCGCGAGCTGGCCAAGCGTATCAACGCGCCGCTGTCGATCGTCGACAAGCGCCGCGAAAAGGCCGGTGAAGTGGCCGAGATGACTGTGATCGGCGACGTGAAGGACAAGATCTGCCTGATCGTGGACGACATGTGCGACACCGCCGGCACGCTGTGCAAAGCCGCGCAGGTGCTGCTGGACAACGGTGCCAAGGAAGTGCACGCCTATATCACCCATGGCGTCATGAGCGGCCCGGCAGTCGAACGCGTCACCAACTCGGTGATGAAGTCGCTGGTTCTGACCGACACCATCCAGCCGACAGCGGAAGTGGCAGCTGCGCCGAATATCCGCATCCTGCCCACCGCACCGCTGTTCACCCAAGCCATCCTGAACATCTGGCACGGCACCTCGGTGTCCTCGCTGTTCGAGGACAAGACGCTGATCCCGATCTACGAGAGCCTTTATTCCAACGGTCAGTAACGGCCCGGCGGAAGACGCTGCATTGACGAGCCCCGGGCAAGCGATTGCCCGGGGCTTTTCTGTCTCTGGTGCTTCAGGGTTTGTGCCATTCCATGACTATCACCCAAGCCGCCGGCGCGCTTTCTCAGCCGTTCAGGATCACACACCGCCAGCCGCCCTTTTCACAGCAATCCGCGCAGGACAACCTGCCCCCGCCCCGTTCATCCGTGAAATCAGCGCCGGCAGGAGCAGTGCGCGCTCTAAGCAGCAGATCGCTGCCAAAAGGCTTCCAAGCGCCTTCGCAGGCGCTTGGAAGCGGCGTCACTTCAGGCAATGCGTTTTGATAGGCCTTGGTTCGGGGCTAAGCCGTCACAGAAGGCGATAGCCGGAGCCGTCGCGCTATTCCACGTCCCAGTCGTCCCCGAAGGGCAGCTCGCCGATCGCCATCCAAGAGGCGCTGAGGCGGGCGATACGGCTGTCCGCCCAGGTGCTGAAGACGATCTCGAACCCCTTACAGGTGATGCTCTCAGCCCGCAGATGGGCACGTATGGCCGCAGAAGTATCCATATCCCAAAGCGAGATGCTCACCTGCACCGCCGGAGGCGTGCCGAAGGGTTCGCGGAACTTCACCGCTTTGCGCCGTTCGCGGGCGCCTTCACCGGTCCACATCGGGCCGCCCAGCTCGAAATCGGAAAAGATCTCGGCCTCGCCCTGTTCTATGCCCGTCCGCGGATTGCTTAGTCGTCTCATGCCTAATCACGTGCTCTTCTAATCAGGGTTTAGTAGCGCAGCATTAACAATCGGAAAAGCACCAAAACGAAAACCGGCCCCGAAGGGCCGGCTTCAAAATCTCACAGTCCGGGTCACTGACCTCTCAGATCGCCATATGGGTGCCGAGCGCTTCCATGTCGGCAAGCAGCTTGGCGGCGTCTTCGACCAGGCCGTGCGGCTGGTCAGCATCCTGAGCGGTCTTGTACATCTGGCGGGCTTCTTCGATCAGCTCGTCCAGATGCGCGCGGGTCACCTCGTCCATCGGCATTGCGCGTTCGGCCAGAACCGAAAGCGCGTCGCCGGTGATCTCAGCAAAGCCGCCGGTGACCAGATACTCCGAATTGCCTGCGGGGCTTTCAACCCGCAGGACACCCGGACGCAGGGTGGTGATGGTCGGCGCATGCAGCGGCATAGCCGTCATGTCACCTTCCGCACCCGGAATCTGCACCGCGGTGGCCTGGAGCGAAGCAAGGCTCCGCTCGGGGCTCACCAGGTCGAATTGCATGGTATCAGCCATCAGGGCCCTCCTTAGGCCGCTTCAGCAGCCATTTT
>CAJXHQ010000183.1 GCA_913054485.1 uncultured Paracoccaceae bacterium | reverse complement strand
GTGATGAAAACGCTGGAGACCGGGCGGGTCACCTATTGGTCGCGCTCGCGCCAGAGCTTCTGGATCAAGGGCGAGTCGTCGGGCCACGTGCAGGCGCTGGTGGATCTGCGTGTCGATTGCGACCGCGACTGCCTGCTGGCCATTGTGAACCAGGAGGGCGCGGCCTGCCATACCTACCGGCGCAGCTGTTTCTACACCTCGATCACGGGCGAGGAAGAAACCGAGCTGATGAAGCCGATGAAATAAGGCTGCGGCCCTGGCGGGCCGCTGCCTCCCTTCCCGGTGGCGAGGCCGCCTGCCGGGCAGCGGGAGGGGGATATTTTCAAACAGAAGAAGAGGGCAGGCCGACAATTCCGCGGATGTCTTGCGGGCTGGCGCCCTCGGCGCGGTATTTGGCGATGGCGCGGGCGTCGTCGCGTTTGGCAAGCCGCTTGCCGGCTTCGTCGCGGATCAGGCGATGATGGTGGTAAACCGGGGTGGGCAGGCCCAACAGGGACTGCAGCAGCACGTGAATCTGGGTTGCCTCAAAGAGGTCCTCGCCGCGCACCGCATGGGTGATGCCCTGATCCGCGTCATCCACCACCACTGACAGGTGGTAGGAGCTGCCCATGTTGCGGCGCACCAGGATGATGTCGCCCACGGCGGAGATCAGCTGATCCGGGTCCGGGGCATGTGGTCCTTCATGCGCCGGGCCTGTTTCGGTAAAGGGTCTGAGTTCAGCAGCTTGAAGCGCTTTTTGCATGTTGAGGCGGATCACGTCATGTGACCCTGCTTCGTGCATGGCGCGCGGGCGGCAGGTGCCGGGGTAGATGCGCCCGTCGGGGCCGAACTGCGGCACGCCTTCCTGCGGCGCGCCGGCCGCGGCCTCGATATCGGCGCGGTTGCAGCGGCAGGGGTAGGTGAGCCCCATGGCGGTGAGCTGATCAAGCGCGGCGCGGTAGCGCGGCAGCCGGTCTGATTGGCGCATCACCGGCTGCGGCCACGTGAGGCCGAGCCAGGTGAGATCTTCATAGATCTGCTCTTCCCATTGCTTTCGGGCGCGGGACTGGTCGATGTCTTCGATGCGCAGCAGGAACTGCCCGCCGGCAGCGGCAGCCATGTCGTAGGCCAATAACGCCGAATAGGCGTGACCAAGGTGCAGCGGTCCGGTGGGCGACGGCGCGAAACGTGTGGTGAAGTTCAAGCTTTCTCAATCACATAAACGGTGGCGTTCAGGTCCAGCCCCGGCAGGTGGGGGCCGTGTTCCTGAAATAGCAGCCTTGCCGCCCCGCAGTCGAGCCATTCGTTGAGCTTCGCCGTGTATGCGGCATCCGCCAGCGCGTGATCATTGTAGGAAAAGGCAAAGTAGCCGCCTTTGGCCAGCCCGGACATGATGCGGTCGAAGGTTGCGGCAGGGGCGGCACCGGTGCCCAGAACGCCAATGCCGGTGATGGCGCGGTATGTGCCGGGTTCCCAGTGCAAATCGCCCTCCATGCCAATCTGCTCCAGGTGGCGGTAGGCCTGTTTGCGCAAGGCCCGCGCGATCATCTCGGGCGAGGGGTCGACACCGTCCAGGACCTCATAGCCCTCGCGGCGCAGGGCAAGGCCGGAAAGCCCGGTGCCGCAGCCGAAATCGAGAATAGGGGCATCCGCATCGGGCATCACATCCCAGAGCGCATCTGCGACGCGGGCCGGGGTGGCATAGCCGTTTTCAGCCACCTCTGCCTCGTATGATGCAGCCCAGCGGTTGTAGAGATCCTGCGTCGCCTTGGCGGAGTGCAGGGAATATGCTTTATCCAGAAACTTTTCACCCATGCCCCAGCCTAGGGGCATGGGTGGCTTTGGGTCTAGGAAAAGTTTTCCAGCCAGCCTGTCCAAGCTTCTTTGGCGCGGTCTGTATAGGCCTTGTAGCGGTCCTTGCGGCCGCGGCGGCCGCCCTTCAGCCCCTCGACCGGTTGGAACAACCCGAAGTTCACGTTCATCGGCTGGAAGGTCTTGGCCTCCGCCCCGCCGGTGATGTGGTGGATCAGCGCGCCCATGGCGCTGTCCTGCGGCACGGCGGGAAGATCCTGCCCGAGGATTTCAGCGGCTGCCATACGTCCGGCCAGCAGACCCATGGCGGCGCTTTCCACGTAGCCTTCGACACCGGTGATCTGGCCCGCGAAACGGATATTGGGCCGGGATTTCAGGCGCATCTCGCTGTCCAGCAGCGTCGGCGAATTCAGGAACGTGTTGCGGTGGATGCCGCCGAGCCGGGCAAAGCTGGCGTCCTCCAGCCCCGGGATCATTTTGAACACTTCGGTTTGCGCGCCGTATTTCATCTTGGTCTGGAAGCCGACAATATTGAAAAGCGTCCCCAGGGAATTATCACGGCGCAGCTGCACAACTGCATAGGCCTTTTCCTCGGGCTTATGCGCGTTGGTCAGGCCGACCGGCTTCATCGGACCGAACCGCAGGGTCTCGCGGCCGCGTTCGGCCATGATTTCAATGGGCAGGCAGCCGTCGAAGTAACCCGCCGTCTCGCCTTCGTGGAACTCGGTCTTGTCGGCGGTGAGCAGTGCGTCGATGAAAGCCTCGTACTGGTCCTTGGTCATCGGGCAGTTGAGGTAAGCGGTGCGCTCTTCCTCGGTCTCGCCCTTGTCGTAGCGCGACTGCATCCAGGCCTGGGACATGTCGATGCTTTCAGCATAGACGATGGGCGCGATGGCATCGAAGAAGGCCAGAGAGTCTGCGCCGGTCTCCTTGCCGATGGCTTCGCCCAAGGCGGGCGAGGTCAGCGGGCCGGTCGCAAAGATCCAGTGGCCGTCCGCGGGCAGATCGGTCACCTCCTCATCCGTGACGGAGATATTGGGATGGGCGCGCAGCTTGTCGGTGACGGTCTGGGAAAACGGCTCGCGGTCCACCGCCAGCGCGCCGCCGGCGGGCAGGCGGTGTTCATCCGCCGTGGTCATGATCAACCCGTTGGCCGCGCGCATTTCCCAATGCAGCAGCCCCACGGCGTTCTGTTCGTCATCATCCGAGCGGAAGGAGTTGGAGCAGACCATTTCGCCCAGCTTGCCGGTCTGATGCGCGAAGGTTTCCACCTTGGGGCGCATTTCGTGGATCACCACGTTCACGCCCATGTGTGCCGCCTGCCAGGCCGCTTCCGAGCCGGCCATGCCGCCGCCCACGATATGCAGTGTTTTTGCCGTGTCCTGTGTCATGGGCTGCACATAGGGCAGGGGCGCTGGCGGCGCAATACGCTGGTGTATGAATTGCGGGGAAGAGGCATTTGGGGCCGCTGCGGCGGGAATGTCGACCGGGGAGAGACCGGCTGGAGGGACCTTCCGCTTGCAGCGGCCCAAATTGTGCCAGGCGTTAGCCTTGCCCAAGTCTTGCCACTTTCCTGCCTAATTCGGAAGCGGCTACCTTGGAAACAAAAGACCGCAAATTCCGAAACAAAAGATTAAAATTTTCGGAGAAGCCTCACTTTTTCCAGGCAGGCGGGCGTTTTTCCAGGAAGGCCTCCATGCCTTCGGCAGTGTCCTTGTTCAAAAGGTTCCAGACAATCACCTCGCTGGTGTAGGCATAGGCTTCATCTGCGGGCATCTGCAGCTGCTCGTAAAAGGCGCGTTTACCTATGCTGACAGCGGTGCCGAGCTTGGCGGCAAGGGTTTCTGCCAGTTTCCCGGTCTCCGATTCCAGGTCCTGAGCAGGCACTGCGCGGTTGATCAGCCCCAGCTCCGCGGCGCGGGCAGCATCAATCATCCCGCCTGTGGTCAGCATCTCAAACGCCTGTTTGCGCGGGATATTGCGGGTCAGCGCCACCATCGGAGTGGAGCAGAACAATCCGATATTCACGCCGTTGACCCCAAAACGCGTGCCCTCTGCCGCCACGGCCAGATCGCAAGAGGCCACCAGCTGGCAGCCCGCCGCTGCTGCAACGCCCTGCACCTGGGCAATCACCGGCTGCGGCAGCGCCTGAAGACCCAGCATGACAGAGGTGCAGCGGGCAAACAGATCCTGGAAGGCTGCCTTGCCGCCGTCTTCCGATTGGCGCGCGGCAGTCATCTCCTTGATGTCATGGCCGCCGCAAAATCCCTTGCCGGCGCCGCGGATCACCACGGCGCGGACAGAGGTATCCTCTTTCAGGCTGTCGATCTGCGCCTGCAATGCGGCCAGCATGGCATTAGAGAGAGCGTTCATCCGCTCCGGCGCATTCATCGTCAGGCGCGCGATGCCGCCTGCGTCTTCCCGCAATAGAATTGCCATTGTTCTTTCCCCTTTTTTCCTGAACCTTAGGCGGCGAAGGGCAGGGAGGGAAGCATGAGATTGCAGATGAACGCGGCGGAACTGATGGGCTACCTGGAGGAGGTTTTCCCGCAGGTGCATGGCGATTTTGCGGTGGATGCGCTGGAGGCGGAGCAGATCGTGATGCGGCTGAAGGTGCAGGAGAAACACCTGCGCCCCGGCGGCACCGTGTCGGGGCCGTCGATGTTCGGGCTGGCTGATTGTGCGGCCTATGCGATGATCCTGTCGCGGATCGGGCGGCAGGCGCTGGCGGTGACCACCAGCAGTTCGATGGATTTCATGCGCAAGCCCGCCGCGGGCGCGGATCTGATCGGCAGCTGCCGGCTGCTGAAGCTGGGGCGGGCGCTGGCGGTCTGCGATATCCTGTTGCATTCCGAAGGTCAGGATGGCGCGGTGGCGCGGGCGACCATGACTTATTCAATCCCGCCCAAACGCGGTGATTAAGGTCCAGGAACAGCAGCTTACAGGCGCTACTTCCTGTTGATCAGGAAGACGCCTGCCGTCACCAGGACCAGCGCCGCCCAGACCTGGAAGCCGATTTTCTCGCCCAGGATCAGCCAGCTCATGATCACTGCCAAAACAGGTGACAGGAAGCTGAACGACGCCACCGAAGAGGCGCGGTAGATGGTGATCAGCCAGAACCAGAAGAGGTAGCCGAGGCTGGCGATGCAAAGCGCCTGGAAGGCCAGTCCCCAATAGTGCAGCGCTTCCGGCGCGCGCACTATCGGGCCGAAGAAGGGGGCCGCGACCAGCAGGATCGGAGCGGAAACAGCCAGCTGATAGACCAACTGGGTCGCGGGCGGCACTTTGGCCAGCGGCGTCATCCGCACGCAGAGCGCAATCGCCCCCCAGCCGAAAGCCGCCATCAGCGACAAGGTGTCGCCGATCAGGCTGGCCTCTCCGCCGTCGCGGTAGAGCATCGCCAGCGCTACGCCGCTCATCGCAACCGCCAGCCCCAGCGCGCGGGGGCGGGTCAGCTGTTCGCCGGGCAGCACGAAATGCGCGATCCCGGCCAGCCAGACCGGCATGGAGTAGAAGAAGATCGACACCCGCGACACAGTGGAGAAATCAAGCGCCAGGAACATGCAGATGAACTCAAAAGCAAAAAGCAGCCCGCTGACCACGCCCCAGATGTGAACGCCGGGGCTGAGAGTGACCGCCGCAGGACGCCGCCAGACCATCCACAGTCCCAGAATACCCAGCCCGAGGGCTGAACGCAGCCCGGCCTGAAACACCGGCCCAAAGCCATCGCCAGTAACCTTCACCACCACCTGGTTGAAGGCCAGCAGAACGGCAAAGCCGCCCAAAGCGATGGCCCCAAAACTGTCTATGCCGCGTTTTTCATCCATCGGCGCAAAAGACGGGCAATGGACAGGACTGTCAAGCGGCCTTGGGCTTGCACATCGCTGCTGCCGGGGATGTAATCGGGGCGGACAGCCAGGGACTTCAGGAATGCCGGACGCAGCATTGCGGATCGCAACATACAATATTCAGAAATGCGTTGGGCTGGATCTGCGCCGCAAGCCGCGGCGCACGCTTCAGGTTCTGTCTGCGCTGGGGGCTGAGGTCGTGCTGCTGCAGGAGGCTGACAAGCGCCTGCCGCCGCGCCCCGCCGCCCTGCCACATTTCGTGCTGGAGGAAGCGGGCTGGCATGTGGCGGATCTGGGCGGTGCGGGCTCGCTCGGCTGGCACGGCAATGCCGTCGTCTGGCGGCCCGGATCGGCGCAGCTGCTGGACAAGGGCCACATTCACCTGCCGGGGCTGGAGCCGCGCGGGGCGGTCTGGGCAGCGCTTCAGACAGCCATCGGCCCGGTGCGCTTCATCGGCGCGCATCTTGGCCTCACGGGCCGCGCGCGGCGTGAACAGGTCCATCACCTGATGGAGGAAACCCGGAAACTGAATGATATTCCAGTGGTTTGGGGCGGGGACTTCAATGAATGGTCGCGCAAAGGCGCGTTGGAGAACCTGGCACCCGATATGCGGTTCCTGCCGCAGAGGCCCAGTTTCCCGGCCCTTAGGCCTTTGGGAGCATTGGACCGGATCGCCCATAGCGCCGGGCTGCGGGTGGCGGGTCATGGCGTGTTTACCGAACAGCCTGCGCATATTGCTTCGGACCATCTGCCGGTCTGGGCCGACCTGCAGCGCCAATAAGACGCTGCAGGCTGTTGTCATGAAATCGTTTTAGCTGCTGGCTGCGGCTTTGCTGCGGCCACCGCCGCCGCCGCCTCCACCGCTGCGGCGCCGGTTGCCGCCGCCGCCGGGACGTCCGCCTGCACCGCCGGGACGGCCACCGCCGCCGCCACCGCCGCCGCCGCCACCGCCGCCGCCGCCACCGCGCCGGC
>CAJXHQ010000182.1 GCA_913054485.1 uncultured Paracoccaceae bacterium | reverse complement strand
CAACTACCGGCAGATGACGGCGGAAGGGAAATTCAGGGAAGCGCTGCAGAACAACTTCCTGTGGCTGCTGTTCGTGCCCGCCGCCTCCACCGCCTTTGGACAGCTGGCAGCCCAGCTGACCGACCGGATCTCCTGGGGCAATATCGCCAAGTCGCTGATCTTCATGCCGATGGCGATCTCCTTTGTGGGGGCCGCGGTGATCTGGAAGCTGGTCTATGACGCCCGCCCGCCGGGGACCGAGCAGATCGGGGTGCTGAATGCGCTTTATGTCTTTTTCGGCGGCGAGGATCCGCAGACCTGGCTGACCATCCCCTTCTGGAACAATTTCTTCCTGATGATCGTGCTGGTGTGGATCCAGACCGGATTTGCCATGGTGATCCTCTCCGCTGCCCTGCGCGGCATCCCGGAAGAAACGGTCGAGGCCGCCATTGTCGACGGGGCCGGGCCGTTCCAGATCTTCTTCAAGATCAAAGTGCCGCAGATCATCGGAACCATCGTGGTGGTCTGGACCACCATCACCATCGTGGTGCTGAAGGTCTTTGACATCGTCTTTGCGATGACCAACGGCCAGTGGGAGACGCAGGTTCTGGCCAATTACATGTTCGACAAGCTGTTCCGCTCCAATGACTGGGGCGTGGGGTCGGCCAGTGCCATGGTGATCATGCTTCTGGTGACGCCGATCCTGGTCTGGAACGTCTACAACGCCCGCCGTGAAATGCGCTGAGGAGGCCGAAATGAGTTCCATTGCAGGACAGAAATCCGGCCTTGTCTGGGCCGTTCACCTCTCCGCCGCGGTGCTTGTCATCCTGTGGCTGTTCCCCACTGTCGGGCTGTTCGTGTCGTCCTTCCGCACCGCGGATCAGATCGCCACAAGCGGCTGGTGGAAGGCGCTGTTCCCCTCGCAGCAGAACCTGACGCTGCGCACTGCCGCACCTGAAACGCAGGTGCAGGCGGAGGGGCTGTTTGTCATCGAAGGCAGCCTGTTTGATGCGGAGTCTACCTCGGTCATCACTGTCTGGGGCACCAACGCCAAGGAAATCGACGCCTACCAGCCCGGTGACACCGCCGCGCTGCGCCGGGGCGGCCGCCTGACGGTGGAGGCTGACGGCTCTTACCGGCTGGAGGGCGAAGAAGAGTTCACCGGCCGCCGCGGCCCGCGGGTCTTTGTGACCGCCGAAGTGCCGCCGGAGTTCACGCTGGCAAACTACGACAAGATCCTGATTTCGGGCGGGGCCACGGACAATATGGCCAAGGCGTTCTTCAACACGTTGACGGTGACGATCCCGGCCACAATCATCCCGATCCTGGTGGCGGCCTTTGCGGCCTATGCGCTGGCCTGGATGGAGTTCCCCGGCCGCGCGCTGCTGATCGCCGCCATCGTCGGCCTGCTGGTGGTGCCGCTGCAACTGGCGCTGATCCCGCTGCTGAAATTCCACAACGAAATTGGGATCGGCAAGGGCTACCTCGGCGTCTGGATGGCACACACCGGATTTGGCCTGCCGCTGGCGATCTACTTGCTCAGGAACTACATGGTCGGCATCCCGCGCGACATTATTGAGAACGCCCGCGTGGACGGTGCCACCGACTTCCAGATCTTCACCCGTATCATCCTGCCGCTGTCTTTCCCGGCGCTGGCCAGCTTTGCGATTTTCCAGTTCCTGTGGACCTGGAACGACCTCCTGGTGGCTATGGTGTTCCTGATCGACTCGACGGGTGAAACCACGGTGATGACCAAGCAGATCGTTGAGATGCTGGGCACCCGCGGCGGCAACTGGGAGATCCTGGCGACCTCGGCCTTTGTGTCCATCGCGGTGCCGCTGATCGTCTTCTTCGCCATGCAGAAATACCTGGTGCGCGGCCTTCTGGCCGGCTCGGTCAAATAATCCCTCACTCACGGAACGACGCTTATGAATGCGCAAGTCACTCTCAACCCTGCCGATGTGCTGGCCGCAGATGCGGACTGGTGGCGCGGCGCGGTGATCTACCAGATCTACCCGCGCAGCTATCAGGACAGCACCGGCGACGGCATCGGCGATCTGGCCGGCATCCCCCGGCGGCTGCCGCATATCGCCAGCCTCGGCGCGGATGCGATCTGGATCTCGCCCTTCTTCACCTCGCCGATGAAGGACTTCGGCTATGACGTCTCGGATTACTGCGACGTGGACCCGATGTTCGGCACGCTTGGCGACTTCGATACGCTGGTGGCTGAAGCGCATAAGCTGGGCCTGCGCGTGATGATCGACCTGGTGCTTTCCCATACCTCGGACCAGCACCCGTGGTTTGCTGAGAGCCGCGCCGACCGCACCAACGCCAAATCCGACTGGTACGTCTGGAGCGACCCCAAGCCCGACGGAACGCCGCCCAACAACTGGCTGTCGATCTTCGGCGGGCCGGCCTGGCAGTGGGATCCCCGGCGCGAGCAGTATTACCTGCACAACTTCCTGACCTCGCAGCCGGATCTGAACTTCCACTGCGATGCGGTGCAAGATGCCCTGCTGGACGTGACCCGCTTCTGGCTGGAACGCGGCGTCGACGGCTTCCGGCTGGACACCATCAACTTCTATATCCACGACAAGGAATTGCGCTCCAACCCGGCGCTGCCGCCGGAGCAGCGCAACGCCAATATCGCGCCCTCGGTGAACCCGTATAATCATCAGGAGCATCTCTATTCAAAGAACCAGCCTGAGAACCTGGCTTTCCTGGCCCGTTTCCGCGCTCTGCTGGATGACTACCCGGCGAAAACCGCGGTGGGTGAGGTCGGCGATGCGCAGCGGGGCCTTGAGATCATGGGGCAGTACACGGCGGGCAGCACCGGCGTGCACATGTGTTACGCCTTTGAATTCCTGTCTAAGGAACCGCTGACCGCCACCCGTGTGGCCGAGGTGATGGCAGAGGTCGACAAGGTCGCCGCTGACGGCTGGGCCTGCTGGGCCTTCTCCAACCACGATGTGATCCGCCACGCCACCCGCTGGGGTCTGTCCGATGCGGCGCAGCGGCTCTATGCAACGCTGCTGATGTGCCTGCGCGGCTCTGCCTGCATCTACCAGGGCGAGGAGCTGGGCCTGCCCGAGGCGGACGTGGCTTTTGAGGATCTGCAGGACCCTTACGGCATCGAGTTCTGGCCCGAGTTCAAGGGCCGCGACGGCTGCCGCACGCCGATGGTCTGGGAGGCATCCAATCAGAATGGCGGCTTCTCGGCCGGCACGCCCTGGCTGCCGGTGAGTGCGGCGCATCTGAACCGCTCGGTTGGGGCGCAGGAAGGGCAGGCGGGTGCGATGCTGCACCACTACCGCCGCGCCATTGCCTTGCGCAAATCCCATGCCGTGCTGGCACAGGGCGCACAGCGGGACATGCAGGCGGAGGGCGATGCTCTGTCCTTCATCCGCGAAGGCGGGGCAGAGACGCTGTTCTGCGCCTTCAACATGGGTGACACCCCGGCTGAGGTTTCGCTGCCCGAAGGCAGCTGGCAGCAGGCGGCAGCGGATCTGGGCGGCGCGGCGCCCGCAGGCAGCAAGGCGGCGCTGGCCCCCTGGCAGGTCTGCATTCTGCGGCAGGCATAACAAGGGTCAGGGGAGGAACAAATGGCCAATCTGAAACTGACCGGGGTTGAGAAGACCTATGCAGGGTCCGTCAACGTCCTGAATGACATCAACCTGGACATCCAGCAGGGGGAGCTGATCGTCTTTGTCGGCCCCTCGGGCTGCGGCAAGTCCACCCTGTTGCGGATGATCGCCGGGCTGGAGCGGATCACCGGCGGCACGCTGGAGATCGGCGGTCAGGTGGTGAACGAGATCCCGCCGGCGCAGCGTGGCATTGCCATGGTGTTCCAGTCCTACGCGCTCTACCCGCATATGACGGTGCGCGACAACATGGCCTTTGCGCTGAAGATCGCGGGCAAGCCGAAAGAGGAGATCGAGGCCGCGATTGCCAACGCGGCCCGCATCCTGCAATTGGAAGACTATCTGGACCGGCTGCCCAAGGCGCTGTCCGGCGGGCAGCGGCAGCGGGTTGCGATCGGCCGCTCCATCGTGCGCGACCCGCAGGTCTACCTGTTCGACGAACCGCTCTCCAACCTCGATGCCGCCCTGCGTGTGGCGACTCGGATCGAGATTGCCCAGCTGAAGGAGAGCATGCCCGACAGCACGATGATCTACGTCACCCATGATCAGGTGGAGGCAATGACACTGGCCACCCGCATCGTGGTGCTGGCCAACAAAGGCATTGCCCAGGTCGGCACGCCGCTGGATCTGTATGAGCGGCCCGAGAATGAATTTGTGGCACAGTTCATCGGCTCCCCGGCGATGAACCTTGTACCAGGTGAAATCGTGGAAACAGGTGATGTGACCAGTGTGAAGCTGGACAGCGGCGACGTGATCACCTCCACCGTGCCAACGGTTCCTTCTGACATGGGGCTGAAGGTCAATGCGGGCGTGCGTCCCGAAGATCTGGTAGAGACAGAAAACAGCGCGGCTGTCATCGACAGCGTGGTCGATATTGTCGAGGCGCTGGGCGAGGTGACCGTGCTCTATTTCCAGTCAGGGCAGGGCAAAGACCCGCTGATCGGCAAGCTGCCCGGCATTCACGAGGGCCTGCGCGGCAAGCGTGTGCGGCTGGCAGCGGACCCGGACAAGGTGCATCTGTTCCATAACGGCCAGTCGCTGCTCTACCGCTGAGCGGGGGAGTCAGCCCTTTGACCAGGACTCCGCCGGGTCAACCTCGGCGTAGTCGCGCAGCACTTGCACGTCGTCGATGACCGCGTGGTTGCGCTGGATTCTCACGCCTGCGGACTTAAGCCGTCCGAAGGCGCGGCTCAGGCTCTCGGGTTTCATGCCCAGACGGCCGGCGATCAGCACCTTGTCGTAGGGCAGAACCACCTCGCAGGCGCCGGCGTCTCTGTGGCACAGCTTCAGCAGGAATTCCGCCACCCGCTGCGCGCCGGTCTGCGCTTTCAGCTGCTCCAGCTGCTCCACCAGGGAATGCAGATGGGTGAAAGTCGAGGCGAGGATCGAAATGCCGATCTGCGGGTCTTCTTTCATTAGCGAGACCAGCAGCGACGACGGGATATGCATTACCTCTGCCGGGGACACCGCCTCGGCCGAGACCGGGTAGCAGGTGCCTTTCAGCGCCACGGCCTCGCCGAAGCTTTCGCCGCGGGCAAAGACGCTCACCACCGCTTCGGATCCGTTGGGCGCGATGCGGAACAATTTCACCCAGCCGTCGAGCACCACATGGATCTCGTTGGCTTCTTCATCCTGCAGGAAGATCGTCTCGCCGCGGTCATAATGCCGGAAAGAGGCCCGCGACAGCAGGGTTTCGATGTGATGGTCGGGAAGCGAACGGATCAGGAGCGAGTTGCGGGCAATCGCCTTGTGCTGTTCATGCGCCAAATTCGGGTACCCCTGGGTTCCTGCCCCCGCTGTGGCGGGAAATCATGCGTCTTCTGTTCATAAGTACCGGGCCTTGCCGGCCCCCTCTACTGCCGCACAGCTCCGATGGTGGCGGCTGCGCCCGTACTCTTGACCATAGTCATGGCGGCATTCGCCAGTCCTGCGCCATGATCTGCATCAGACAGAAATACAGACGCCAGTGACCGGAGGCCCAGCCATGGATTTCGAACGCTATTTCGAGGAGAGCCTGCAAACCTTGCAGGATGAGGGCAACTACCGTGTCTTCATCGACCTGGAACGCCGCCGCGGCGCTTTCCCGCAGGCGCAGCAGACCGATGGCGAGACCCGCCGCGACGTGAAGATCTGGTGTTCCAACGACTATCTCGGCATGGGCCAGCACCCGAAGGTTCTGGACGCCATGCACGAGGCACTGGATACCTCCGGCGCCGGGGCGGGGGGCACCCGCAATATTTCCGGCACCACCCACGCCCATGTTCTGCTTGAGCAGGAACTGGCGGACCTGCACGGCAAGGAAGCGGCGCTGCTGTTCACCTCGGGCTATGTCTCCAACTGGGCCGCGCTTGGCACGCTGGCGGCCAGGATCCCGGGCATGATCGTCTTCTCCGACAGTCTCAACCACGCAAGCATGATCGAAGGCATCCGCCATTCGCGCGCCGAAAAGGTGATCTGGAAGCACAATGACGTCGATGACCTGCGCGCCAAACTGGCTGCGGCGCCGTCTAACGCGCCCAAGATGATCGCCTTTGAATCCGTCTATTCGATGGACGGCGACATCGCCCCGATCAAAGAGATCTGCGACGTCGCGGATGAGTTCGGCGCCATGACCTATCTGGACGAGGTGCACGCGGTTGGCCTTTACGGGCCGCGCGGCGGCGGCATCGCTGAGCGTGAGGGGCTGATGGACCGGCTGACGGTGATCGAGGGCACACTGGGCAAGGCCATCGGCGTTGTCGGCGGTTATATCGCGGCCAGCGCGGCGCTCTGCGATTTTGTGCGCAGCTTTGCCAGCGGCTTCATCTTCACCACCGCCCTGCCGCCCGCGGTGGCCGCCGGGGCTGCGGCCTCGATCCGCCATCTGAAGCAATCCAATATCGAGCGTGATCAGCAGCAGGAGCGCGTCGCCGAGGTGCGTGCCAAGCTGGACGTGCTCGGCATTCCGCATATCCCGAACCCCAGCCATATCATCCCGGTGATGGTCGGCGATCCGGTGAAGTGCAAATTCATCTCGGACATGCTGCTGGCGGAG
>CAJXHQ010000181.1 GCA_913054485.1 uncultured Paracoccaceae bacterium | reverse complement strand
GGTGGCGATCAGGATGCCCGCGCGCGCGATGCCCGCCGCGTCACGCTCGCCATATCCGCGCAGCACCAGGCCCTGGACAGGCAGGGGCACCGTACCGCGCGCAGCCGCAATATCGGCGCTGGTCTCAGAGACGCCATCCTCGGCAATCTCGCTGAGACCGCTGGCAAAGCCTTCCAGCGTCTCCGCCGAGGAGATCAGGATCGCGGTGCGCACCGGATCCTGAGTGAAGCGTTTAGGCAGGCCGGTGCGGTCCGCAATCGCCTGGCTCAGCGCGGTGCGGGCCTGCTGCACGCCCTGCAGCCCCTCTTCCAGCGTGACCGCTGCGTGCTGCTGCAGCAGGCGCAGGTCGCGGACTTCCTGCAGGTCGCGCTTCAGCGCCGCGGTCCGGGCGCTGAGGCCGGGGGCCACATCCGCCAGCACCATGGCCGAACGCGCCGCCCCCAGCGGGCCTTCCGGGTGCAGCATCTGCACCGGCGGCGGCGAGGTTTCAATGGTCAGCAGAATGCCCAGAAGATCGGCCACTTCGCCCTCGCGCGCGGTCAGCTGCACCGACAGCTGCGCCTCTCGCCGTGCTGCCCGGCGCAGCCCGTCGCGCATCGCCGCCAGTCCGGCCTCATAGGCCCGCACCGTGCCGGTCAGCGCCGCCACCCTGTCGCGCGCGCTCTCAGCGTCCTGCAGCTGCACGGTGGCCGCTTCCAGCTCTGCCGCCGCCGCGCGGGCGGCCTCAGCCGGGTTATCCGCCGCGATGGCAGAGCCCGCAGCCAGCATCAGCGCGGTGAGAGCAGCCGCCAGCCTCATGCGAGCAGGCTCTCTCCGGTCATCTCTGCCGGTTTCTCCAGCCCCATCAGATCCAGCAGCGTCGGGGCCAGATCGGCCAGGCGGCCATCGCGCAAGTTGGCGCCCTGCGGCCCGCCGACCAGCGCGACCGGCACCAGATTGACAGTATGCGCCGTGTGCGGCCCGCCGGTCTCGGGGTCGACCATGACCTCGCAATTGCCGTGATCCGCGGTGACAATCATCGCGCCGCCCGCCTTTTCCAGGGCCGCCACAACCTTGGCCAGCCCCTGGTCCACCGCCTCGCAGGCCTTGATGGCGGCCTGCACGTCGCCGGTATGGCCGACCATATCCGGGTTGGCGTAATTGGTGACGATCAGGTCATAACCCGCCCCGATCGCCTCGACGAATTTCTCCGTCACCTCCGGCGCGGACATTTCGGGCTGCAGATCATATGTCGCCACCTTCGGAGACAAGGGCATATAGCGGTCTTCGCCCGGCTCCGGCGCTTCCTTGCCACCGTTGAGGAAGAAGGTGACATGCGGGTATTTCTCGGTCTCAGCCAGGCGGAACTGGGTCAGCCCCTGTTTAGCCACCCATTCCCCCAGCGTATTGACCAGCTTCCGCTTCGGATAGGCGGTGGTCATATAGGTGCTGTGGCTGTCGGAATATTCCACCATGCCCAAAAGGGCTGCCAGCTTGGGCCGCGCGCCGGTGCCGAACTCAGCAAAGCCCGGCTCGCCGATGGCGCGCAGGATCTCGCGCGCCCGGTCGGCACGGAAGTTGAGGCAGAAGAACCCGTCACCGTCTTTCACGCCGGTGTAGCCCTCCACCACGCTGGCGGTGATGAACTCATCCGTCTCGGACTGGTTATAGGCATGATCCACCGCGTCATGCGCGCCGTGCACCGCGCGGCCCTCGCCCTTGATCATCGCCGCATAGGCCTCGCTCACCCGCTCCCAGCGGTTGTCGCGGTCCATGGCAAAATAGCGCCCGGTGACGGTGGCCACCTTGGCGCCCTCGGGCAGCTTGGCCTCCAGCTCCTCGAAATAGGTGAAGGCCGATTTCGGCGCCACATCGCGCCCGTCGGTCACAGCGTGCAGCCAGACCGGCACGCCGGCGTCCGTCACCGCTTTGATGGCCGCCAGAATATGGCTGATATGCCCGTGCACGCCCCCGTCCGAGACCAGCCCCATCAGATGCGCCGCACCGCCGCTGTCCTTCAGCCTGGCAATGAACGCCTGCAGAGCAGCATTTTCAAAAAAGCTGCCATCCTCGATCGCCAGATCGATCTGGCCAAGATCCATCGCCACCACCCGGCCGGCGCCGATATTGGTGTGGCCGACTTCCGAATTGCCCATCTGCCCGCTCGGCAGGCCCACGTCCGGCCCATGGGTGATCAGCCGCGCCTGCGGGCCTTTTGCCATGATCGCATCAAACGCCGGGGTTTTTGCCAGGTAGGGCGCATTTGCCTCTCCCGGCTCCGCGCTGCCCCAGCCATCCAGAATGCAAAGAACAACGGGTTTGGGTCTGCTCATGGGTCTGTCTCTCCGGGCGGCATGTGCTGTTGCGCCCCTTCTACAGCCTTGCTGGCGGACGGGGAACCGCCCGCGCAGCGGAAACCTGGCCCTGTGCCTCTTCTTTGCAAAAACACGCCCCCTGTTGCAGCACAGCCCCTCCCTTCATCTTTCCCCAAATACTCGCGTCCTGCTGCCCGGCAGGCGGCCGCGCCGCCGGGATCGGAGGCTGCGCCGCGCAGCGGCGCGCGGCCCAACCGTGAGGGGCATGCCTGTGGCATGCGCCGTAACAGGCGGGAGCGCTGCCCCGCCGGATCACGCCCCCTTCGCCACGGGCACACCTGCCGCAGGCGTCAGCCTGTCGCGCAGCAGCGCCACCGGATGCGCCTTGAGGGACAGCCGCATGGAGACATAATCCTCCACCACCTCCTCGCCCAATGTCATCTGCGGCAGCTCGGCATCGGGCTCATAAATCCCCTCGCCCTCCAGGTTCTGTGCGAACAGCGGAAGCGGCTTGGCCGAGGCGATCGCCTTGGCCTGCCACAGCGCCTCGCGCCGGTTCAGGCCCAGCGCGGCGAAAGCATCCGCCTCCGCCAGCCGTTCGATCACCGCCGGCATCAGCCCGGCCTTGCGCCAGACGTCCTCCACCTCGCGGTAGCCGTTGCCGCGCGCCGCCGTCAGCCAGGCGGCGTCCTCCTCGCGCAGGCCTTTCACCTGGCGCAAGCCCAGCCGCAGCGCCAGCCCGCCGCGCCCGTCGGGCTCCATCACATTGTCCCAGTAGCTGGCGTTGATACAGGCGGCGCGCACCTCGACCCCATGTTCGCGCGCGTCCCGCACAATCTGGGCGGGGGCGTAAAACCCCATCGGCTGCGAGTTCAGCAGCGCGCAGGCAAAGATCCCCGGGTGGTTGCACTTGATCCAGGCTGAGGCATAGACCAAGAGCGCAAAAGACGCCGCGTGGCTCTCCGGGAAGCCATAAAATCCGAACCCCTCTATCTGGCTGAAACAACGCTCCGAGAAATCTGCGTCATAGCCGTTTTTCGCCATGCCGCGCAGGAACAGGCTGCGCAGCTCGGAGACATTGCCGTGTTTCTTGAAGGTCGCCAGCGAACGCCGCAGCCGGTCGGCCTGTTCCGGCGTGAAGCCGGCGCCGACGATGGCGATCTGCATCGCCTGCTCCTGGAACAACGGCACGCCCAGTGTCTTGGCCAGAACCTCGCCCAGCGCATCGGACGGAAACTCCACCGGCTCCTCGCCGTTGCGCCGCCGTATATAAGGATGCACCATATCGCCCTGAATGGGGCCGGGGCGGATGATTGCCACCTCGATCACCAGATCATAGAAGTTTCTGGGGCGCATCCGCGGCAGGAAGTTCATCTGCGCGCGGCTCTCCACCTGGAAGACGCCGATACTGTCCGCGCGGCAGAGCATATCATAGACCGCAGGCTCCTCCGGCGGCAGGGTCGCCAGGCTGAACTGCTGGCGGTGGTGCATGCCGATCAGGTCAAAGGCCTTGCGGATACAGGTCAGCATGCCGAGGCTCAGCACATCCACCTTCAGGATGCCAAGCGCGTCGATGTCGTCCTTGTCCCAGCAGATGACCGTGCGCCCTTCCATGGTGGCGTTTTCAATCGGCACCAGCTCATCCAGCCGCCCGTCGGTGATGATGAAGCCGCCCACATGCTGGGAGAGGTGCCGCGGGAAGCCGATGATCTCATAGACCAGTTCCATACACTGGCAGAGGCGGCGGTCGGTCGGGTCCAGGCCGATTTCGCGCATCCGGTCAGCCTCCAGCCCTTTGGCGCTGAAAAACCCCCAAAGCTGCGAAGACAGCGCCGAAATGGTATCCTCAGACAGCCCCATGGCACGGCCCACCTCGCGGATGGCGCGCTTGCCGCGGTAGTGGATCACCGTGGCGCAGAGCCCCGCCCGCTCGCGCCCGTAGCGTTCATAGATCCACTGGATCACCTCCTCGCGGCGCTCGTGTTCGAAATCCACGTCGATATCGGGCGGCTCGTCGCGGGCCTCGGACACGAAGCGCTCAAACACCATAGTGCCCAGCTCCGGGCTGACCGAGGTGACGCCCAGGCAGTAGCAGACCACCGAATTCGCCGCCGAGCCGCGCCCCTGACAGAGAATCCCGCGCGAGCGGGCAAATTTCACGATGTCGCGTACGGTCAGGAAATAGGGCTCGTATTTCAGCTTGCCGATCAGCGCCAGCTCATGCTCCAGAAGTTTGCGCACATGCGCCGTCTCCCCATCCGGGTAACGCCATTTAACACCCTTTTCGGTGAGGCGGCGCAGGCGCTGGGTTGGCGTTTCTCCCTCCGCCTCATCGGGATAATCATAGCGCAGCTCATCCAGTGAAAAGGTAAGCTTTGCGGCCAGCCGCCCGGCCTCCTCCACCGCGTCCTCATAGCCCTTGAACAGGCGGCGCATCTCCGGTTCAGAGCGCATCCGCTGCTCGCCATTGGCATGCGCAGCGCGGCCCAGCGCCTCCACCTTGCAGCGCAGCCGGATGGCGCCCAGCACATCGGTCAGCTTGCGCCGCCGCCCGTGGTGCATACGGGGGGCCGCGGCCGCCAGCACCGGCACCCCCAGCGCCGCGGCCTCCTCCTTGAGCCGCTGAAACCGCATCGAATCCGCGCCGTCATACGCAGGCGCCATCATCAGGTGCATCCTGCCGCCAAAGCGGCGCGTCAGCCCGCCCATATGCGGCCCCCACCCGCCCGCGCCGCCCGGCAGGTGCTGCGCCTGCGGCACCAAGATCAGCCGCAGCCCTTGCGAAAACTCCAAAAGATCCGCCAGATGCAGGATGCAGCTGCCTTTTTCAGCGCGCAGCCGCCCGGTAGAGAGCAGCCGGCAGAGACTGCCCCAGCCCGCCCGGGTCTCCGGCAGGGCAATCACCGGCGGCGCGTCAGTAAAAATAAGCTGCGCCGCCGGGATCAGCCGCGGCACATCATGAACGGGATAAGACCGCGGTGGCGGGATATGCTGCGGGCAGGGCGGCCCGATCGGGGAGTTCTGCCGGTCCCAGTCCTGCCGCTCGCGCACCCGCCGGGCAATGTCGCGCGCGGCCGTATGGGCGCGCACAATACCGGCTGCAGAATTCTCATCCGCGATCGCCACCGCCCCGATCCCCAGCTCCAGCGCACGGGTGACATACTCCTCCGGGTGCGAGCCTCCGGTGAGGAAAGTGAAGTTCGAAAGGGCTGCGAATTCGGCAAACATAGAGGCATGATATTCCCCTTTTGTTCTCATTGCGAGTCCTGCCGCCCGCAAGCACCGCACTTTGCCAAGCGCAGCTTTCTGGCACCCATGGCTGACTGACCCTCGAATTGTCTGCTGCAGGGGCAAGGCACCCAGCAGCTCAACCGGCGCTGACCTGGAGACCCTGCCCCGCCGGAGCCGCCAGCGCCAAAGGATTTTAAGTAAAATCCTTGCCAAGAGCCTTAATCAAGGCTCTTGCAGCGCGCCGCAGGCGCGCTGCCCGGCCCAACGCCATAAGGCATCCGTCAGGGTGTCTTATGAAGGCGGGAGCGCTCCGCTGCCCGGTCCCGCCATTGGCTGGGGGTACAGCCCATGATGCGCAGAAATTCCCGGTTGAAGTTGGACTTGGTGGCAAAGCCGCTCTCGAGCATGGCGCTGGTGACCGGAGTGTGCTGGTCCAGTAGCGCCGCGGCATGGGTGATGCGCCATCTGTTCACATAACGCGAGACATTGCCGCCGCTGGCCCGGTTCACCGCCGCCGACAGTATCTTGGCGGGCACGCCGAGGATGCGCGCCATGCGGGACAGGGTCAGATCCGGGTCGATGTACAGACGCCGCTCTGCCATCAGCGTTTCAAGCCGCGCCAGCAGATCCTCCGCCGCAGCCATCTCCTCCTGCGGCGGCGCGTCCTCCTGCAGCGGCTCCAACGGGCGGGCCAGCGGCAGCGCCCCCAGCACCAGCAGGCAGACCGGATTGAGGCTGCTGGCGATCAGCAGCATGTGGCGGCCGCCCTGCAGCCAATGATCAAGCAGAATCAGCACATCCCCGGCCGCCGCCGCCATCAGCGCCAGCGCCAGAAGACGCCACAGCAGCAGCGGTTGCCCGCCGTCCCCCAGCCGCGCCCGCGCCAGGACATCCCGCCCGCCGCGCAGCGTCAGGAACATTGCGGTGCCGTATCCGGCAAACAGCAACGGCAGCACAGCGTCGATGATCTCGCGCCGGGCAGCCAGACAGGCCAGCACGATCGCGGGACCCGATGCATGCAGCAGATCCCGGCGCTGCGGCTTGCGCACGGCTGAATACTGCAAAGCAGCCCAGGCCAGCGGCGGCAGCAGCGAGGCCCCGGCCGGCATCACCCAGCTCAGCTCAGCAACCCCGTAGTGCAA
>CAJXHQ010000180.1 GCA_913054485.1 uncultured Paracoccaceae bacterium | reverse complement strand
GCCGGCCCCTACACGATTTACGACGGCCACCAGCCCCGGCTGAGGACCTGGAGCGCAGCGAGATGTTCGTGAAACGCATCCGCGAGGCCGTCGGCACCCGCGCCGACCTGTTGTTCGGCACCCACGGGCAATTCACCGTTTCGGGTGCCAAACGCATGGCCAGGCGGCTGGAGGCCTATGAGCCGCTCTGGTTCGAGGAGCCGACCACACCGGAAAACCCTGCCGATATGGCCGAGGTCGCCCGCTTCACCTCGATCCCCATATCCACTGGCGAGCGGCTCTGCACCAAGCATGAGTTCGCCCGCGTGCTGGAGACCGGAGCCGCCTCGATCCTCCAGATGGACCTTGGCCGGGTGGGCGGGCTGCTGGAGGCCAAGAAGATCGCATCCATGGCCGAAACCCGACAGGCACAGATCGCGCCGCATCTCTACTGCGGGCCGGTGGTGGCGGCGGCCAATATCCAGATCTCCGCCTGCAGCCCGAATTTCCTCATTCTGGAGAGCATCGGACGCTTCGAGGGGTCTTATATGACGTGTTTGCGATCTTCTATCGCCTGGGAAGATGGTTACGTGATCCCGCCGGAAACGCCGGGTCTTGGAGTGGAGCTGGACGACGAAGCCATTGCCGCCAGCCCCTACGAGGGCACGGAGTTGCATCTCGACGCCGCCCAGGAACCGGTCGTTCAATAAATTCAGAAATCGGGATACCAAGATGATCAAGCTGGATACTTTCTACATCGATGGCGCATGGGTTGCGCCGCTGGACGCGCGGGACTTCCCGATCATGAACCCGGCCTCCAACAGCAGGATCGGCACCGTGGCATTGGGCAGTGCTGCGGATGCAGACCGCGCGGTGGCGGCAGCCTCCCGCGCCTTTGAAAGCTTCTCGCAGACCTCCAAGGCTGAACGGCTGGCCCTTCTGCGCCGTCTGCGCGGCGTGATGGAGGCCCGGAACGAGGAGATGGCACAGGCGATCAGCCGTGAGATGGGCGCGCCAATCACCATGGCGCGCGAGGAACAGGCCGCCTGCGAGTTTGCCTATGCCGAAGACTTTGCCGCCGTTCTGGAAGCCATGGAAGACAGCGAGACCCTGCCCAACGGCGATGTGGTCACCCGAGAGCCGATTGGCGTCTGCGGGCTGATCACGCCGTGGAACTGGCCGGTCAACCAGATCGCGCAGAAGGTTCTGCCCGCGCTTGCAGCCGGGGCCACCTGCGTGCTGAAACCGTCTGAGTACACACCGCTGTCGGCCGCACTTTTTGCTGAAATGGTGCATCAAGCCGGTTATCCGCCGGGCGTCTTCAACCTGGTCTATGGCGATGGCCCGACAGTGGGGGCAGCGCTGTCACGGCATCCTGACGTTGCCATGATGTCCTTCACCGGATCGACCCGCGCCGGCGCGCTTGTGTCCAAAGACAGCGCCGATACCGTGAAACGGGTGGCGCTGGAGCTGGGCGGCAAATCCCCCAACCTGCTGTTTGCCGATTGCGACCTTGAAGCCCGGGTGACGGCTTCGGTGCAGGAGTGTTTCCACAACACCGGCCAGTCCTGCAACGCCCCTACCCGGCTGCTGGTGGAACGCAGCTGCTATGGTGAGGTGCTGGAAATTGCCCAACGCGCGGCAGCGGCACAGGACGTGGGGGATCCGGCGGAGGAAGGCCGCCACATCGGCCCGCTGTTCGACGAGCTGCAATACACCCGCGTGCAGGCGATGATTGAAGCCGGTATCGCCGAGGGCGCAAGGCTGCTGTCCGGCGGGCCGGGCAAACCGGAAGGGCTGGAACAGGGCTGGTACGCCCGCCCGACCGTCTTTGCCGACGTCACCAATGATATGCGCATCGCTCAGGAAGAGATTTTCGGCCCGGTGCTGGTGATCATCCCCTTCGGGACGGAAGCAGATGCCATTGCCATCGCCAATGACAGCGACTTCGGGCTCTATGCTTATATCCAGACCGGCAGTGCGTCCGGCGCGGCCCGCGTTGCTTCCCAACTGAGGGCCGGGGCCATTGCCATCAACGGGCGCGGCACCGCCTATGGCTCACCTTTTGGCGGCTATAAGCAATCCGGCAACGGCCGGGAGGGCGGCCGGTTTGGGCTGGACGAATACTTCGAAATCAAAGTAACGCCCTGCCTGAAGAAGCTGGAGGCGGAAGGCTGTTTTTCGATCCCGTGAAGCGGCCCGCGCAGCGTTAAACGCTTCCGGGAGTGGTTGAGCTTCGGACGGGCGGAGCCCACCGCACCCGCCTTCGCAGCACAAAGCGCAGCGAGTGCAGGATAATCCCTGGGCCGTGGCACGCAGCGGCACGGCCCGCGCCTGACTTTTCCGTCCCGCCGGAGGCGTGCTTCCAGTGTGGCGAAGGCGCATTTGTGCCCTCCCAAGGTCAGGTACGGGGCTTACGCCGCGCCGCAGGCGCGACGGTCCCTCTTCACCCCAGAGCGGGCGCGAACGCCCACCCTCGGGATCGGGCGCTGATTATGCCTAAATCTGTGGATAACCGCAAGTTTGGCATAGCCCTGGGTAGTTGGCGCTGTTTCCAGAGACCAGCTTTCCAGAGCAAACGTCATCAACACATTCGTGCTCCTCAACTTCCGAGACGCCACCACAAAGAAAACAGAGAAGTCGGTTCCTTGATTCAAGGACCGCAGTCTGAAATTCTTCAATTGGAATTGAAGTATTCTCAATGGCACCATCAAAATAGCAGTCCAAGCAAGTGAACCTCGGCTGCTTCTTGTCAACGTGAAATAAGCTGCTATAGCGGGACTTGTTTGTCTTGTGGTAGAAAGTACGCAGAACTTCAGCGATCTCCATTTCTGGTGAAGACCATTTATAGTCATGAAAGTACGATCTTCGAGTCCCCTCCAGAAAGGCCTTCCAATCCTGAAGAAAGGATGACTGCGGCCAAAGGTCCACGTACAAATCTTCAAAGAGATCAAACATCTCATTCGGGTCAGCTTGTTCATTCCCCTGGCCCAAATGCATAGCTTTGTTTCGCAGTTTTCTGAGTTCCGAAAACCTGTTGGAAAAAGCATCGGAGACTGGCTTTGCCGTCACTGTGTTAACAGTACCGACTAGATCTACTGCATCGACAGTGCGAAGGCCGGAAAAGTCAATTGTACCGGACTTCGTCGACAATGAGTTCCGCGAGCCAATCAAGAGAAGGTAGGGGCTTACCTTGCAAATTCTGGCTTTCAGGGCGATTTCGCAAGCCTGGGCTGCAAGCACCAAAATCGACTGCAATTCATTTGAGCATGCCGAGTAGTATTGCTTCTTTTCGTCCTCCTCACTATCAGGGCTCGCGTTGTCAAAGTCTGCTAAAATCTCCAGTAGTTCGTGCCAACCAGAGAAAAATGCTGTTTTCGCAGCTCCATCCAGATCCAAGAAAGACGGCACATTTTCAATCACTTAATTTCCTTCCCAAAAGCACCAGCAAGTGACTTTCGCTTACGAAAACTTCTTCTGCGACTTCCCCCGGTACGCCCGTGTCCCGGCCTTGCCTGCCGAGGACCGGCCGCGCGATTTCACCGCCGCCTCTGACGCCTTCTCCACCGCGTATTGCCGCGCCAGCGGGTCGTCGGCGATGGCGAGGTCCACGGCCTCCAGCCGTTTGACCTCGTCGCGCAGGCGGGCCGCTTCTTCGAACTCCAGGTTCTCGGCGGCTTTGCGCATATCTGCGCGCAGACCGTCCAGCACCGCCTCCAGATTGGCGCCGTGCAGCGGTTTGTCGATCTTGGCGGTGACGCGGGACTGGTCGGTGTCGCCCTGATACAGGCCGGCCAGCACGTCCTCGACGTTTTTCTTCACCGTCTCCGGCGTGATGCCGTGTTCCTCATTATAGGCGACCTGCTTTTCGCGGCGGCGGTTGGTCTCGCCCAACGCGCGCTCCATCGAGCCGGTGATGCGGTCGGCGTACATGATGACGCGGCCTTCGGCGTTACGGGCGGCGCGGCCGATGGTCTGGATCAGCGAGGTTTCGGAACGCAGGAAGCCTTCTTTGTCGGCGTCCAGAATGGCGACCAGCCCGCATTCGGGGATATCCAGCCCCTCGCGCAACAGGTTGATGCCGATCAGCACGTCAAAGGCGCCAAGGCGCAGGTCGCGCAGGATTTCGATCCGTTCCAGCGTGTCGATGTCCGAGTGCATGTAGCGGACTTTTATGCCCTGCTCGTGGAGGTATTCGGTCAGATCCTCGGCCATGCGTTTGGTGAGCGTGGTCACCAGCGTGCGGAAGCCGTCGGCGGTGACCTTGCGCACCTCGTCCAGCAGATCGTCGACCTGCATGCCAACGGGGCGGATTTCGACCTGCGGGTCCAGAAGGCCGGTTGGGCGGATCGCCTGTTCGGCAAAAACGCCGCCGGATTGCTCCATCTCCCAGGACGCAGGCGTGGCGGAGACAAAGACCGACTGCGGGCGCATGGCGTCCCATTCCTCGAACTTCAGGGGCCGGTTATCCATGCAGGAGGGCAGCCTGAAGCCATGCTCCGCCAGGGTAAATTTGCGCCGGTGGTCGCCCTTGTACATGCCGCCGATCTGCGGGACGGAGACGTGGGACTCGTCGGCAAAGACAATGGCGTTGTCGGGGATGAATTCGAACAGCGTGGGGGGCGGCTCACCCGGCGCGCGGCCGGTCAGGTAGCGCGAGTAGTTCTCAATCCCGTTGCAGTGGCCGGTGGCCTCAAGCATTTCGATGTCGAAGTTGCAGCGCTGTTCCAGCCGCTGGGCCTCCAGCAGTTTACCCTCGTCAACCAGTTGGGCGAGGCGCATCTTCAGTTCCGCCTTGATCGAGATCACGGCCTGGTTCAGCGTCGGCTTGGGCGTCACGTAGTGGGAGTTCGCGTAGATGCGGACCTGTTCGAATGTTCCGGTACGTTCGCCGGTGAGCGGGTCAAATTCGGTGATCGCTTCCAGCTCTTCACCGAAGAAGGACAGTTTCCAGGCGCGGTCTTCCAGGTGGGCCGGGAAGATTTCCAGCGTGTCGCCGCGCACCCGGAACGATCCGCGCTGGAAGGCCTGATCGTTGCGCTTATACTGCTGGGCGACTAGATCAGCCATAATCTGACGCTGGTCGTAGCTTTCGCCGGCCTTCAGGTCCTGGGTCATCGCCGAGTAGGTTTCGACCGAGCCGATGCCGTAGATGCAGGACACAGACGCAATGATGATCACGTCATCACGTTCCAGCAGCGCCCGGGTGGCGGAGTGGCGCATGCGGTCGATCTGCTCGTTGATCTGGCTTTCTTTTTCTATGTAGGTGTCGGAGCGTGCCACATAGGCTTCGGGCTGATAGTAGTCGTAGAAGGAGACGAAGTATTCGACTGCGTTCTCCGGGAAGAAGCCCTTGAATTCGCCGTACAATTGCGCCGCCAGCGTCTTGTTGGGGGCCAGGATGATGGCCGGGCGCTGGGTTTCCTCGATCACCTTGGCCATGGTGAAGGTCTTGCCGGTGCCGGTGGCACCCAGCAGCACCTGATCGCGTTCGCCGCCGAGCACGCCGGTTGAAAGCTCTGCGATGGCGGTGGGCTGATCCCCCGCCGGCGAGAACTCCGTATGCATGACAAATTCCTTGCCGCCTTCCAGCTTGGGGCGCTGCTGCGGCGTACGGGTGGTCATCGCGGCGTCGGATTTGTCGGAATGGGCATAGGGCATGGGCGTCTCTCCGTTCGGCGCGCTGATTTTGATCGCTTTTTGTTCTGGTTCAAGCGGAATCGTGTCCTGCCTGTGCCCTGCCTGTGTCCGGGGTGCAAAGCCCTTAGAAAAGCGCGCTTTTGTCCCCTTGCCGCATCGCGGGATTTTGCGCATATAAGTAGCAGCTCAGATATCAGGAGACTCGGCATGCAGGCCCGGATCTACAAGCCAGCCAGGAACGCTATGACCTCGGGCATGGCCAAGACACGCAAATGGGTGCTGGAATATGCCCCGGCCTCGGCGCGCGAAGTGGATCCTCTGATGGGCTGGACCTCCTCCTCCGATACCCAGGCGCAGGTGAAGCTGCGCTTTGCGACCAAGGACGAGGCGCTGGATTACGCAAAGGACCACGGTATCGAGGCGCAGGTGATCGAGCCCAAGGCCCGTAAGGCCAACATCCGCTCCGGCGGCTATGGCGAGAATTTTGCGACCAGCCGCAAGGGCCCTTGGACGCATTGATTTTTGTTAATCCGGATCAAGTTAGTGCAGAACACGGGTCAAGATGTGGCGGGACCCCGAGTTTAACCACATCTAGTGGCTCCCTGCGTATATCGTCTAAATATTGATCTGCCTTTTGCCCCACAGGACATCGCAGATCACGCCTCTGAATATGGCGGACAGCACGGCCGCCGCTTTCATTTTCAGCCCCAGCCGGAGCACATCCCATGACCATCACCCACCTCGTCACCCACTCCGGCGGTTTTCACGCGGATGAGCTGCTGTCCTCGGTCGTCCTGACCCGGCTCTTCCCCGAGGCCGCTTTGGTGCGTACCCGGGACGCGGATATGACCACGCCGGGTGCCGGCAAGATCATTTATGATGTGGGCCGGGACTATGATGCCGCAGCACTGATCTTTGACCACCACCAGCGCCCCAATCCCCTGCGCGAAGACGGTGAGCCCTACAGCTCCTTCGGGCTGATCTGGAAGCACTACGGCCATGACTATTTGCGTGCGATGCAGGTGCCGGAGGAGGATCTAGACTATATCCACCATG
>CAJXHQ010000179.1 GCA_913054485.1 uncultured Paracoccaceae bacterium | reverse complement strand
TCCTTGGCGCGAGCGATGAATTCCGGAATACGGTCAACAGTGCCGATTTCCTTCAGCATCTCCAGGCAGGCCTGGTTTGCGCCGCCATGCGCCGGACCCCAGAGGCAGGCGATGCCGGCCGCGATGCAGGCGAACGGGTTTGCACCCGAAGAGGATGCCAGGCGCACGGTCGAGGTCGAGGCGTTCTGCTCGTGATCCGCGTGCAGGGTGAAGATCCGGTCCATCGCGCGGCTCAGGATCGGGTCCACGTGGTATTCTTCTGCCGGAACCGAGAAGCACATGTGCAGGAAGTTCGCAGCGTAATCCAGATCGTTGCGCGGGTACACGAAGGGCTGGCCGATCGAATACTTATAGGCCATCGCGGCGATGGTCGGCAGTTTGGCGATCAGGCGCACGGAGGCGACTTCGCGCTGCCACGGATCGGCAATATCGGTGCTGTCGTGGTAGAAGGCGGACATTGCGCCGACCACGCCAACCAGGGTTGCCATCGGGTGCGCGTCGCGGCGGAAGCCGCGGAAGAAATTGTGCATCTGCTCGTGCACCATGGTGTGACGGGTCACACGGCCCTCAAAATCTTCCAGCTGTGCCGCGGTCGGCAACTCACCGTAGAGCAAGAGGTAGCAGACTTCGAGGTAGTGCGACTGCGAGGCCAGCTGGTCGATCGGGTAGCCGCGGTGCAGCAGAACGCCCTCGTCGCCGTCGATATAGGTGATGGTGCTGTCGCAGCTTGCAGTCGAGGTGAAGCCGGGATCGTAGGTGAACACACCCGCCTGGCCATAGAGCTTGCGGATATCGAGGACATCCGGGCCGGCCGAAGGGGAGAAAATTGGCAGCTCGTAGTTTTCGCCATTCAGGCTGAGCGTTGCGGTTTTCTGTGTGTCGGTCATGTATGTCCCTTCCTGTTACAGGCACGCGGTCCGTTTTTTAACGGTCCCGGTGCGGGGCAGAGCCCGCGCGCCATGCGCGCAGGCCTCTCGTAGCGGAGCAGCGTTACCCGAACGTGAAGAGCTCAGGTCAGCCTGCGATGTCGCTGATGCGGGCGACGGTTTCCTCGCGGCCCAGTACCAGCATCATGTCAAAGACGGAGGGCGTGACAGCCCGGCCCGCGAGCGCCGCCCGCAACGGGCCGGCCAGCTTGCCGAACTTGGTTTCCTTCGCTTCTGCAAACTGGTTGAGAAGCGCCTCCAGATCGTCTCGTGCCCAGCTAGCATTTTGCAGCTGCGGCGTCAATTCATTCAGTATACCGTCGGATACCGAATTCAGCGCCTTCTCTGCTTTTGCATCCCGGTCAAGTGGCCGTGATGCAAGGACAAATTGCGCTTTTTCAAGAAGTTCGGGGAAGGTGCGCGCCCGGTCCTTGAGGCAATACATCGCATCTTCAAGACCCTGTGACTGTGCGTCAGTCAGCGCCGGTTCGCCTGCGGCCTGCAGATATCCTTGAATTTCCTGCCGCAATGCGGCGTCATCGCTAACAGCGATATGCTGGCCGCAGATGTTCTCCAGCTTTTTGGTGTCGAACCGCGCCGGGCTTTTGCCGATGCCGCCCATATCGAACCATTCCTTGACCTGCGCGTCGGTGAAGAACTCATCATCACCGTGGCTCCAGCCCAGACGTGCCAGATAGTTGCGCATCCCCGCCGCGGGGTAGCCCATGGCCTGGTATTCCTGCGCGCCAAGCGCACCATGGCGTTTGGACAGCTTCTTGCCGTCGGGCCCGTGAATCAGCGGGATATGGGCCCAGACCGGCACGTCCCAGCCCATCGCCTCATAGACCATCATCTGGCGGGCGGCATTGTTCAGGTGGTCGTCGCCGCGGATCACATGGGTGACGCCCATGTCGTGATCATCCACCACAACCGCCAGCATGTAGACCGGCGTGCCGTCGGAACGCAGCAGGATCATGTCATCCAGCTGGCTGTTGCGGATCGTCACATCACCCTGCACCTCGTCCCGGATGACAGTTTCACCGTCCTGAGGTGCTTTGATGCGGACCACGTAAGGCGCATCGGGGTGGCTGTCCTCGGCCGCGTCGCGCCAGGGCGAGCGGTAGAGGGTCGATTTGCCCTCGGCCTTGGCTGCGTCTCGGAAGGCGGCAATTTCATCCTGGGTGGCAAAGCACTTGTAGGCCTTGCCTTCCGCCAGCAGCTGGTGGGCCACGTCAGCGTGGCGGGCAGCACCTTCAAACTGGCTCACCACCTCGCCGTCATGGTCCAGACCCAGCCAGTCGAGGCCCTGCAGGATCGCGGCGGTGGCCTCCGGCGTGGAGCGTTCGCGGTCGGTGTCTTCGATGCGCAAGAGGAACTTGCCGCCGCGGCCGCGCGCGTAAAGCCAGTTGAACAGCGCCGTGCGCGCGCCGCCGATGTGCAGAAAGCCGGTCGGCGAGGGGGCAAAGCGGGTGACGACAGGTTTGGTCATGAGGGCCATTTACCTTTTGGAAACCATGAGAGGAGTAGCGTTTGAGGCCTGTCTACCGGCCCGGCGGACAAGGAGCAAGCATGCGCGCAATTGCGGCCCTTCGGCCCTTGCTGGACGCGCAGCGGGGGCATCTGCTGCCCTGGAGCCCGGTTGTGCTGGGCGCCGGGATTGCGCTCTACTTTGCCTTGCCGCTGGAACCTTCCTTTGATCTCTGGGGATTGGCGCTGTTTACCCTGGTATCTGGCGGGGTCCTGATCTGGCAGCTGCCGTCTGCAGCGCGGCTGCTGGGCTGGGCCTTGCTGCTGCTGCCGCTGGGGTTTTGCATGGCCGGGCTGCGCACGCATGTGCAGGCTGCGCCGGCGTTGTCCTTCCGCTACTACGGCCCGGTGGAGGGGCGTCTTCTGTCCCTCAGCCGCTCTCCGGCGGACCGGATCCGGGTGACGCTGGACCAGGTCCGGCTGGACCGGGTGTCCCCGCAAGACACCCCGGCAATGGTGCGGGTGACCCTGCATGGGGACGCGCACTTGCCGCCGCCCGGCGCGCGGGTGATGACCACGGCCCATCTGATGCCGCCGCAGGGCCCGGCCGAGCCCGGCGGCTTCGACTTCCGCCGCCATGCCTGGTTCCAGCGCCTCGGCGCGGTGGGCTATACCCGCGTTCCGCTGCTGATGGCGGGCGGGGGCGATCCGCTGCCGCTGGAGAGCCTGCGCCGCGCGGCGGGCACACATATCCGGGCTGCCATCCCGGGAGAGCGCGGCGGCTTTGCGGCCGCCATCACCACCGGTGACCGGAGCGGGGTCAGCACGGCCACGCTGGACGCCCTGCGCGGCAGCAACCTGGCACATCTTCTGGCCATTTCCGGCCTGCATATGGGGCTGTTGGCGGCAGTGGTCTTTGGCGGGCTGCGGCTTGCCTTCTGCCTGGTGCCACCGCTGGCGCTGCGCCTGCCGGTGAAAAAGCTCGCCGCCTGCGGCGCGCTTGTGGCGGCGGCGGGCTATCTGATGCTGTCCGGCGGCAATGTTGCCACTGAACGTGCCTTTATCATGGCGGCGGTGATGCTGGGGGCGGTACTGCTGGACCAGCGTGCCCTGTCGTTGCGGGCCGTGGCGCTGGCGGCGCTGATCGTGCTTCTTCGCCGTCCCGAGAGCCTGCTGGGGCCGGGCTTTCAGATGAGTTTTGCCGCCACCACCGCATTGGTCGGTGTCTTCTCATGGATCAGGGACGCAGGGATCAGCCTTGGACCCAAATGGCTGCAGCCTCTCGCCGCAGCAGCCCTTTCTTCACTGGTGGCGGGGCTGGCGACGGCGCCCTTTGGGGCGGCGCATTTCAACATGGTCTCGCACTATGGCTTGCTGGCCAACTTGCTGGCGGTGCCGGTGATGGGGGCGGTGGTAATGCCCGCTGCCGTGCTGGCGGTACTGCTGACGCCGCTGGGGTTGGGTTGGATCGGCTGGACCGCGATGGGGCAGGGGCTGGGCTGGATCCTCTGGGTTGCTGAGTTTGTCTCCGGTCTTGAGGGCGCGCGGGGGCAGGTGATTGCGCCAGGGCCGATGGTGCTGCCGCTGATTGCCGCCGGAGGCTTGCTCCTGATCCTTTGGCAGGGGCGCGGCAGGCTGGCGGGGCTGATCCCGCTGGCTGCTGCCTTCCTGTTTTGGCACGGGGCGGAACGCCCTCCCGCGCTGATTGCAGATACCGGCGGGCTGGTCGGGGTGCTGAGGCCAGACGGCCGCGCGCTGTCAAAACCCAAGGGCGCCGGGTTCATTGCGGGTATCTGGCTGGAGAACGACGGCGATCCTGCCTTGCAGGGCGAGGCCGCCGGGCGCTGGCCCGGCGGAGAGGCAAAGCTGAAAGTGGCCGAGATCGCCGGAACCGAGCTGATCCATGTGATCGGCAAACGCGCGGCGGAAAACTATGATACCTGCAAGACCGGCCAGATCGCCGTGTTCACAGTGCCGAAGGAATTGAAAGGAGACTGCCTTGTGCTGGACACGGACGCGCTGCGGGCAACGGGGGCGGTCCTGCTGACGGCTGCGGGCAAGCTGGTCACAGTAAAAGACCGCGCCGGAGCGCGGCCCTGGACCGGGGCCGGGCCGCGGCTGCTGCCGCTGACCCGCCGTCTGCTGGACCGTCAGTAGGTCCGGATCAGCCCCACCAGGCGGCCCTGCACTTTGACCTGGTCGTCCGGGTAGACCCGGGTCTCATAGGCCGGGTTGGCCGCTTCCAGCGCGACTGAACCACCCTCACGGAAATAGCGTTTCAGGGTGGCTTCCTGATCCTGTACCAGCGCCACCACGATGTCGCCGTTGTCGGCGGTATCGGCATGGCGGATCACCACGACGTCGCCATCGTTGATACCGGCCTCGATCATGGAGTCGCCCTTGACCTCCAGCGCGTAATGCTCCCCGCCCTGCGCGATCATGCCGGTCGGCACCGCCACTTGGTGCGAGGCATGGCTGATCGCCGCAATCGGCACACCGGCGGCAATGCGGCCCATCACAGGCAGCTCCACCGCGCTGAGCGTCACGGGGTCGGTATTGGCGGGTTTAACGGCATGATCCGGCTCGCCGCCGCCGCCTTCGATCACACGGGGTTTGAAGCCTGCAGGCTCGCTGCCGATGCTTTCGGGCAGGCGGATGATTTCAATGGCGCGGGCGCGATGCGCCAGGCGGCGGATAAAGCCGCGTTCTTCCAATGCGGTGATCAGCCGGTGGATACCGGATTTCGAGCGCAGGTCCAGCGCCGCCTTCATTTCGTCAAAGCTGGGCGGCACGCCGTCCGACTGGAGGCGTTTGTGGATGAACTCCAGCAATTGCAACTGCTTCTTGGTCAGCATGTCTGCTCCCTCCGATGGTGTTGTTTTGCTTTGTTCTACCTGAGTTCACCTTCTGTGTCAACGACGCACTTGTGGATAAGTGAAGGGCGCGTGGCTTCAGCCACCCGCCCTTTGATTGAGTATTTGGGGGAAGATGAAAGATCAGAGCGGCAGGTAGCGCACAGTCTCACCTTCTGCCAGCGCCGGATCATGGGGCGGGCGGATCAGCAGCGCATTGGCCCCGGCCAGGACTGTCAGGAGCGAGCTGTCCTGATTGGGGAAGGCGGTCAGCTGTCCGGCCTCGACGCGCGCACGCATATAGTGCTGGCGCGGGCCGTTCTGGCTTACGGGCTCGGCGAGGGTGGCCTGCATCGGCTCGGCGGCGGTTGCGGGCAGGCCCAGCATTGCCTTGACCATTGGTACCAGGAACAATGCGCCGCAAACCATTGCAGAAACGGGGTTTCCGGGCAGACCGACCATGGCGCGACTGTTCAAGCGGCCCGCCATCAGCGGTTTGCCGGGGCGCATGGCGACCTTGTAGAAGGCGCGCTCCAGCCCGAGATCACCGGCCACCTTGCCGACCAGATCATGATCGCCCACCGAAGCACCGCCGATGGTGACGGCGAGATCTGCGCCTTCAGCCAGCGAGAAGGCCATTTTCAGAGAGCTTTCGGTGTCACGCGCGATCGGCAGAATGCGGGCGCGGGCACCTGCGGCCTCCAGCATGGCTTTCAGCCCGAAGGTGTTGGAGGCGATGATCTGGTCCGGGCCGGGGGCCTCGCCGGGCATCACCAGCTCATCCCCGGTGGAGATCAGCGCGATATCAGGCCGGCGCGTGACGGTGACTGCGGGGATGTTCATCGCCGCCAGCAGCGCGATGTCAGCAGGTGCCAGCACGCGCGGGGCGGTGACAGCCTGGCCTTCGGTGAAGTCGCCGCCTGCGGGGCGGATATTGTGATTGTCCGAGGGCTGATCTGTGATGGTGATCAGCGCGCCGCTGCGGGTGACGTCCTCCTGGATGACCACGAAATCCGCACCCTCCGGCACCGGCGCGCCGGTGAAAATCCGCACGGCCTGGCCGGGGCCGACCTTGCCGTCAAACCGGTGGCCCGCGGCAGACTCGCCCACCACTTTGAACATGGCGTGCGGTTCCACCTCTGCCGCCTTCACCGCGTAGCCGTCCATGGCGGAGGCGGAAAACGGCGGCTGCATGCGGCGCGCAACGGCGTCCTGCGCCAGCACGCGGCCGGCGGCTTCGGCCAGCGGCACGTCCTCGGTCTCCAGCGGGGAGACAAGGTCCATCAGCAGCGTGCGGGCTTCCTCGACTGAGATCATTTATGCCTCGTAACGTCCTGATTTTCCGCCATCCTTCAGCGTCACATGGATGCCGCCGATCTGCATAGCCTTATCCACGGCCTTGCACATGTCATAGACAGTAAGCGCGGCGGTGGAGACGGCTGTCAGGGCCT
>CAJXHQ010000178.1 GCA_913054485.1 uncultured Paracoccaceae bacterium | reverse complement strand
GACGGGTTCCACGGCGTCAGCCGGCAGACCATCCCGCTGACCGTGCGCAAAGAATACGAGAAGGTCTATCCCTTCGGCTGGCTCGGCGTGCTGTCCGAAACCCCGCCGGTGCATGAAGAGCTGATCTATGCCGCCTCGGACCGCGGCTTTGCGCTCTGTTCGATGCGCAATGACAATCTCAGCCGCTATTACATCCAGTGCTCGTTGTCGGATTCGCCCGATGACTGGACGGATGAGGCCTTCTGGCAGGAGCTGAAGCGCCGCATCCCTGCGGAACATGCGGAAAACCTGGTAACAGGTCCCTCGATCGAAAAATCCATCGCGCCGCTGCGGTCGTTTGTGACCGAGCCGATGCGCTGGGGCAAGCTGTTCCTCTGCGGCGATGCGGCCCATATCGTGCCGCCGACCGGCGCCAAGGGGCTCAACACGGCGGCCAGCGACATCCACTACCTTTATAATGGGCTGCTGCAATTCTATCAGGACGGCGACAGCGAGGGGCTCGACCAGTATTCCGAAAAGGCGCTGGCGCGGATCTGGAAGGCAGAGCGTTTCAGCTGGTGGATGACCAGCCTGCTGCACCGTTTCCCGGACCAGTCGGAGTTTGATCTGAAGATGCAGGCGGCTGACATCGCCTTCCTGCGCGACAACCGCGAGGCCCAAAGCGTACTGGCACAGAACTACGTCGGCCTGCCGTACTGACCTCTGCGTGCCGTGACATCAGACGCCCCGTGGCCGCCCGCCGCGGGGCGTTTTTGTTTGCCCCTTGCCGCGAGGCAGGTGTCGAACCTATGGTTGAACAGATAGGTTTTCGGGAATTTCAAGGAGGCAGATATGCCGCTGACAGTGAAAGAGATGATGGCCGCCGCCAATGACGCGGTGGAGCGGATCACGATTGACCAGGCGCAGGCGCTGGTGGCCGAAGGCGCGCTGCTGCTGGATGTGCGCGACGCGCCCGAGTTGCAGGCCTCGGGCCGCGCGGCAGGCAGCCACCATATTCCGCGTGGCATGCTGGAGTTCCGGGCCGATCCGGACACGCCTTTCCATGATCCCGAATTGCGCTTTGACCGTCCCGTGGTGCTGCATTGCGCCAGCGGCGGGCGCGCAGCACTTGCAGGTAAGCTGCTGAAGGATATGGGTTACGGCGAGGTTTACAACATCGGCGGGCTGAAAGACTGGGCTGCGGGCGGCGGTAAAGTGTCCGAGCCGGTCGACCCTGGAATGTGATCGGTCAGGCGTTCAGGAAGGCGCGCACCGCGGCCTCGAACTCGCGTGGTTTCTCGGCGTGCAGCCAATGGCCCGCGCCGGGGATCTTGGCAAAACGGGCATTTGGGAAGCGCGCCTTCACCAGTGGCCGGTGTTCGGGCAGCACGTAGTCTGATGCGGCCCCCGACAGGAACAGGGCGCTGCCGTGCCAGGCGGCATCGGTCTGCGGGAAAGACATGATGTTGGGCATCTGATCCGCCAGCGCATCAAGGTTCAGCAGCCAGCGTTTTCCGGGCAGATCCAGCGACTGGGTGAAGAAGCTTTGCAGGGCGGGGTCCACTCCGGCCCCGGCCAGCTGCTCCTGCGCTTCAGAGCGGCGGCTGATGCTGTTCAGATCGACTTTCCGCATCGCCTCGATGAACTGGATCTGGCTGTGGCCGTAGGCCACCGGGGCAATGTCGGCCACCACCAGTTTACGCAGCGCCTCCGCATGGTTCAGTGCCAGCATCATCGACGCCTTGCCGCCCATCGAGTGCCCCAGAACGTCCATCTGCCCGCCATGGGCCGCGATCACGTCGGCCAGGTCTCCGGCCATATCGGCATAGGTATGCGATGCGGCGCGCGGGCTGGAGCCATGGTTGCGCATGTCCACCGCGATCACCTGACGTTCATCCGACAGGCGTTTGGCGATCACGCCCCAGTTGCGGGCAGAGCCGTAGAGGCCGTGGGCAATCAGAAGCGGGGGCAGGTCGGTGGGTTCACCGTGTAGGATCGTGTTCAGCATGGAGGCTTGATAGCGGCCCCGGCGGAGCAGCGCCAGAGGCGGCGGGCGCTGCTTGCGGCTCTGTTGCCGCGCCGCTAGGGTCTGGTTGCACAGGACCGGGAGGCTGCCCCATGGCGCAGAGCATTATCGAGGATATCCAGGAAGTCCGCGCCCTGCTGAAACAGCGCGAGCGGGCGTCGGGCACCCTTGCGGATGCGCTGAAAAAAGCCCGCCGCCGCCTGCCGCGGCGGATCTTCAAACAGGGTATGGCACTGGCCGATGCGCTGCCGCTGCTGGAGCATCCGAAGCTGCAGTTCACCGTGGATGAGCCGCGCCTGCGCGGTGCCGCACGCGAGGTGAAGGCGCATCTGGAGGCCATTGACCTGGCCGACCGGCGCAAGGGGCGGATCCTGGATATCCTGGCCACTATTGCGTTCGGGCTGATCGTGGTCTTTGCGCTGACCGTTGCGGTGATGCGCTGGCGCGGGCTGATCTGAAATAGCCCGCTGTCCCGGCAGCGGACCACGGGGGCAGGAGTTGAGACTTTGGTCCGGTGGCACCGCAGCGGAGGTTGGGTATTCAGAAATTTTCCGGAAGTTTTGGCCGCGGGGACTTGGGTTTTTGCGGCTGTTCCAGAACCTCTGAGATCGCAGCGGCCACTTTGCCGATATCGCCGGGGCCGAAATCAGGCACCCGTTGCGTGCCGGTGCCCTGCCGGGCCTGTTCTGCGAAACCTGCAAGCTGATCAATCGGCCGGGTGAACCGCCTGGCCACCAGCAGGGCCGCGCCGCATGCCAGCCCCCCGCAGGCAGCGATGAACAGCAGCGCCTGGCGCATGAGCGTCAGCCAGCTGCTGAAGAGCTGGTCGGTGGAAAACGCCAGCACCACATAGCCGAGATGGGTTTCCGCAGTGGCCTTAATGGGGCCGGCTGTCTGAACAATCCCCTTGCCAGAGGCAGTGGCCCATTCGCGGAACTCCCGGGCGTGCCGGGCTGTTGGCTGGTTTATCTGCTGCCCGCGCAGCGGATTTTCGTCGGACCCGTCCGTCAGCACCCGCCCGCCCGCGTCCAGGAACATTGCGGTGACCGCGCCTTCGCTGGACAATACCGACGCGGCGAGCTGGCGCAGGGCTTTGACGTCCAGTTCATAGGCCGGTTCCAGGGCCGCCTCGCCAAGGGTTTTCGCCAAAACCTCAATGTGCCGCTCCTGTGCCGCGACCGAGGCGCTGTATCCGGCGGCGAGGCTGATCACAGATGCGGCCACCGTGGCCGCAATCACGATCAGCACAATGCGCAGGAACAGGCTGGCACCCAGGCGGGTCACGTCAGCCGCCAATCAGCGCAGTGACCGGAGCCTGAAACTGCTCCAGCATTTTCTGGGTGTGCGGCGGGATCCTGTCGAACTTGGTGGTCCTTTCAAAACTTTTCAGCACTGCGGCACCTTCGCTGTTTTGGTCCATTTGCAGCAGCGCATTTTGCACCGCCGTCTCCAGCGCCGCAGGGGTTTGCGGCGCGACGCTGACCACATGGCGCGGAACCGCCCCTGTCTGGGCAATCAGCGTTAGCGATTCAAAATCGCTGCCAGCCCGTTTCTTGAGCCCGTTCAGCGACATCGCTCCGGCATCTACCAGCCCATGCAGCACCCAGACAATGGTGTTCTCGTCATCGCCGGAGAAGACATAGCCTGTTTCTGATGCTGGCCGCGCGGCCCTTGGGCTGTCCAGCTCCGTCAGGCTGACGCCGTTTTCCGCAAGGGAGAGGCGTGGCAGCAGGTAGCCGCTGGAGGAAAACCCTTCCTCAAAAGCCAAAACCTTTCCGGCGAGGTCGTCAAGCGACCCTATGCCGCTGTCTTTTCGGGCAAAAATGACTGAATGGTATTCGGCAATGCCCTTTTTCCAGCGGCGGGCGATCAGCCGGCTGCCGCTTTGCTGACCCACGGCGAGCGCAACAAGGGGGCTGTCGATGTAAATGTCGACCTTCCCCGTCTGCAGCAGCCTTGCCATATGGCTGATATCACGCGCGATCCGGACGTCGCCGCCGGTAAAGCCTTCGCCGGACAGCTGACCGGCGAGGTGGCGGGCAAAGGGCAGGAAGGTCCGGGTTTCCTTGATTGGCTCGTCGCTGATAGTGCCGATGACCAGCATGCGCGCCTGGGCGGCTGGGGCAAGGATAAGCCCAGCAAAAAGGACGGCTGCGGTCAGTGATCTTCTGAGGGGCGCGAACATGGCCGGATACTCCAGATAATGTGCACAAACAGGCCGGTGCTGCGGCTGGCTGCGTCTGCCGCCAAGGGCACGGGGGTCTGCGCTGATCCTAAAGCGATTCCGTTAACCTGGGTTTTCCGGGTGTTTCGATTTTTAGCGACCCCCGCCAGCCGCGGACGGCCAGGTTGCTGCCGCCAAAGACCGCGGGAGGGAGGCAGCACCGCGGTGCCGCAGCGGGGGCGGACTCTCAGCGCCTCAAGAGCCGAGATACTCAGGCGGCACCGTATCGCAAAGCCAGACGCCGTTTTCGGACAGCAGGAACTTATGCCCATCGCCGTGCATCTGCCCGGCCTTCACCGTCAGCACCACAGGCGCGCCATGGCGCGTCCCGACAGCCCGGGCGGTTTCTGCATCTGGCGACAGATGCACATGGTGGCGGCCCTGCCGGGTCAGCCCTTCGCTGCGGATCGCGGGCAGGGTGGTTTCAGCGGTGCCATGATAAAGGTACTCGGGCGGGGTGCAGGCGGGCAGGCCCAGGTCAACCTCGACCGAGTGGCCCTGAATTGCCCGGATCCGCAAGCCGTCCGCGGACAGGGCGAAACGCTGTTTGCTGTTCTCCTGCACGATCTCTTGGATCTGCGCACGGGTCACCGGCTGTTTCGAGTTCTCAATGATCTGCGCGATGGCAACCCAGCCCTGCGGATCCATGTCCAGCCCCAGAGCTTCCGGCTTGTGGCGCAGAAGGCGGCTGAGGAATTTGCTGCGGGCTTTCAATTCATTTTTGTCCATGCCCGGAACGAAAACACCCTGCCGCGGGCATGTCCAGCGGCAGGGTGCAGATTGTCAGGTAAGCAGGGCTTACAGGTTGTCGTAGAGCGGGAAGCGGGCGCAGAGCGCGGCCACTTTGCCGCGCACGGCAGCTTCGACGTCCGCGTTGCCGTCTTCACCGTTGGCCGCCAGACCGTCGGTCACCTCAACAATCATATCGGCGATCTCGCGGAATTCCGCTTCGCCGAAGCCGCGGGTGGTGCCTGCGGGCGTGCCGAGGCGGATGCCCGAGGTCACAGTGGGCTTTTCCGGGTCAAACGGGATGCCGTTCTTGTTGGTGGTGATATGGGCACGGCCAAGCGCCTTGTCCACGATGTTGCCGGTCACGCCTTTGGGGCGCAGGTCGACCAGCATCACATGGGTGTCGGTGCCGCCGGTAACGATGTCCAGACCGCCCTTGATCAGCTGATCAGCCAGCGCAACCGCGTTTGCACGCACCTGCTTCTGGTAGGTCTTGAACTCGGGCTTCAGCGCTTCGCCGAAGGCCGCGGCCTTGCCTGCGATCACATGCATCAGCGGGCCGCCCTGAATGCCGGGGAAGATCGCCGAGTTCACTTTCTTGGCGATCGCCGCGTCATTGGTGACGATCATGCCGCCGCGCGGGCCGCGCAGGGTCTTATGCGTGGTGGTGGTGGCCACATGGGCGTGCGGGAAGGGCGAGGGGTGCTCGCCTGCTGCGACCAGACCGGCGAAGTGGGCCATATCAACGTGCAGGTAGGCGCCGACCTTGTCGGCAATCTCGCGGAAACGGGCAAAGTCGATCTGACGCGGGATGGCAGAACCGCCGGCGATGATCATCTTCGGCTGGTGCTCGACCGCCAGAGCCTCGACCTCGTCATAGTCGATCAGGCAGTCATCCTTGCGCACGCCGTACTGAACAGCGTTGAACCATTTGCCGGACTGGTTCGGCGCGGCACCATGGGTCAGGTGACCGCCGGAGGCGAGGTTCATGCCCAGAATGGTATCGCCGGGCTGAAGCAGCGCCTGGAACACACCCTGGTTGGCCTGGCTGCCGGAGTTCGGCTGCACATTGGCGAATTCACAGCCGAACAGCTGTTTGGCGCGGTCGATGGCCAGGTTCTCGGCCACGTCCACATACTGGCAGCCGCCATAGTAGCGGCGGCCCGGGTAGCCTTCGGCGTATTTGTTGGTCAGCACCGAGCCCTGCGCTTCCATCACGGCGGCAGAGACGATGTTTTCGGACGCGATCAGTTCGATCTCGTCGCGCTGGCGGCCGAGTTCGTCCTTGATGGCGGCTGCCAGCTCCGGGTCGCGCTCGGCGAGGGGCTGGGTGAAGAATCCGGGGTCACGGGTTGTCGCGCTCATAGAGTGGCTCCGTCGCATTGGTCATTGGTTGCTGGGGCAATGGCGGATTTCCTATCGGAAACGGGGGCCGGCTTAAACCCTGTAAAGCGGCAAAACTGCGCGGCAGAGCGGCACCTCTGGCCTTTGCGGAGAAGCTGTGCTTGTTTCGGAACGGGATGTGTAACACCGGAAACACGTGGCATGAACATGAGAATCGCCTTTTTGGCCAGCCGGGCACCGGTCGCGCAGGAGGCCTTGCAGCGCCTTGTGGACCTTCACGGCCAGGCTGCCCCGGAGGAGGCCGATGTGATTGTGGCCCTGGGCGGTGACGGCTTCATGCTGCGCACACTGCACCGGACCATGAATCTGGCGGCGCCTGTCTACGGTATGAACCGGGGCACCATC
>CAJXHQ010000177.1 GCA_913054485.1 uncultured Paracoccaceae bacterium | reverse complement strand
CACCGCCATGTAGACGAAGAAGGCATCGGTCAGCAGCGGCACCATGCCCAGCACGGTTGTCACCGCCGCCAGCATCACCGGGCGCAAACGTGAGACGGATGCCTCGACAATGGCGTCGCGCAGGGGGGTGCCCTCGGCGCGCACCAGGTCGATCTCCTCTACCAGGACGATGCCGTTCTTGATCAGCATGCCGGACAGGCTGAGAAGGCCCAGAAGGGCGGTGAAGGTGAAGGGCAGGCCGGTGCCCAGCAGACCGATCACCACGCCGTTGACCGACATCGGCACCAGCAGCCAGATAATGATCGGCTGGCGCAGCGCGTTGAACAGCAGGACCGAGATCAGCACCATGATCAGAGCCGACAGCGGCAGCTGTTTGCCCAGGCTTTCCTGCGCTTCAGCGGAATCCTCCAGCTCGCCGCCCCATTCCATCTTGTAGCCCGGCGGGATCTGCATGCCATCGGCTGCATGGAGGATTTCCGCCATGACGCCGGCCGCGGTCATGTCCGCGGGGATGTCTGCCCCCACGGTCAGCGTCGGCACCCGGTCGCGGCGGTGGACCAATGTGTTCTGCACTTCCACCTTCACACCGTCGATCATCTGTTCCAGCGGCAGCGGCTGGCCCGAGGAGCGGGAGAAGACGATCTGATCCATCAGGTTGTAGCTTTCCATCCGGTCGCGGCGCAGGATGATCGGGATCAGCCGTTCCCGTTCGCGGAAGACGCCGGCAGTGATGCCATCGGTGGAGAACATCAGCGTATCGGCTATATCCTCGCGGTTGACACCGGCGGTCTGCGCGCGTTCGGTCGCATAGACCGGTTTCAGCACCACTTCCTGTTCGCGCCAGTTGTGCCGCAGCGCCAGCAGGTTGGGCGAGGCGGCTTCCAGAAGCGTGATGGCCTCATCACCCAGCTCGCGCAGCACCTGCGGGTCCGGCCCGGAGAAGCGCAGCTGGATCGGGTCCGCGCCGCCGGGGCCGAAGACCAGCCGTTTGGTGCGGAACTCCCCCTCCGGGAAGCGGGCCTGCCCGAAGGCTTCCAGATCGGCTTGCAGCGCCGGGATCTCGTCCAGGGACTCGGTGCGGATGATCATATGCCCATAGGAGGGGTTCGCCTTTTCTGCCGCATAGGTCAGCATGAACCGCGTGGCGCCTTGCCCCGCGAAAGAGGTGACCGAGACCACGTCCTCGCGCTCTGCCAGCCAGTCCTCAAAGACCGCCAGATGCTCGGCTGTGGTGTTGATGGAGGTGCCCTGCGGCAGCTTGTAATGCACGAAGAACAACGGCGCGTTGGAGTTCGGGAAGAACTGCTGTTTCATCAGCGCAAAGCCGGCAAAACAGGCGAAGGTCACGCCGATCAGCCCCAGCACCACCAGCCAGCGCAGTTTCAGCGCCAGGCGCAGCGTCCAGCCATAGGCACGGAACAATAGCCCGTTGTAAGACCCGCCGCCGTCGCCCGCCTTACCCTGTTTGAAGAAGTAGTGGCCCAGCAGCGGCGTTGCGGTCAGCGCCAGCAGCCAGCTGAGCAGCAGCGAGATGCCGATGACAGCAAACAGCGAGAACAGGAATTCACCCGTTGCATCGGGGCTGAGGCCGATGCCGGCAAAGGCCATGATGCCGATGACCGTTGCGCCCAGAAGCGGGATCTGGGTTTTTGAGGCGGCCTCGTCCGCCGCATCACGCGAGGTCTTGCCGCGCAGCATGGAGATCTGCATGCCCTCGGCCACCACAATGGCGTTGTCCACCAGCATCCCCATGGCAATGATCAGCGCGCCCAGCGATATCCGCTCCATCTCGATCGAGAAGAGGTTCATGAACATCAGCGTGCCGACCACGGTCAGCAGAAGGGTCACCCCCACCACGATGGCCGCCCGCCAGCCCATGAACAGCGCCAGAACGCCGACCACGATGGCTACTGACATGGCCAGGTTCTTGAGAAAGGCGTTGGAGGCCTCTTCCACCACCACATGCTGCTGGTAGATCGGCTGAAGATCGACGCCATAGGGAATCTGCGGACCCAGTTCCGCCAGTTTGGCGTCCACCGCATGGCCGACTTCAACAATGTTTTCATCCGCCAGCCCGGCAACGCCAAGGGTGAAGGCCTCGGTGCCGTTGAAACGGATCAGGATGGCCGGATCATCGGTGCGCGCGCGGTAGACGCGGGCCATGTCGATGACGTTGATGACCTCGCCCTCGGCGCCGACTGACAGGCCGGCGATTTCGTTGACGCTGTCCGATCCTTCAGGTGCTTGCAGGATGGTGTCTGACGGGCCTGCGTCCAGCCGGCCGGCAGGCCGCACCAGGTTCGAGTTGGCAATGGCCGAGGCAATCGAGGTGATCGGGACGTTCTGATTGATCGCAATCGCCAGATCCGGCTCTACAAACACGGCCTCTTGCGGCAGGCCGGAAACATCGACGTCGGCGACCCCGTCTACTGTCAGCAGTTCACGCCGCAGGAAGGTGGCCAGTTCGTGTTTCTCACCGTCGCTGAACCCTTCTGCAGTGACCGCATAGAACAGGCCGAAGACATCGCCGAAACTGTCGTTCACAAAAGGCTGGCTGACCCCGTCAGGCAGCCCGCGCGCGGCATCGCGGATGCGGGCGCGCAGCTTGGTCCAGATCTCCGGCAGTTCAGATCCGTCATAGGTGGATTGAACCTCCACCTCGATCAGCGAATGGCCGGGGCGGTTGATCGAGGTGATCTCCTTCACCTCGCCCATCTTCTGGATCGCAGACTCCAGCGGTTCGGAGACCTCCAAGGCCACCTGTTCGGCGGTGGCACCGGGGTATTCGGTGGCGATCACCACCTGTTTGATGGTGAAGGCCGGGTCTTCCAGGCGGCCCAGCGACAGGAAGCCCCAGATGCCCCCGAAAAGGGCGATGAGCATGATCAGCCACGTGTAGAGCGGCTTTTCAATTGATGCGCGTGCAATATCCATCGGGGCGGCCTCAGTTCGCAAAGCCGCTGAAGCGGCGTACCTTCTGGCCGCTTTCAAGCCCGCCGCCGCCGGTCAGGACGATCTCCTCGCCGCCCTCCAGCCCGGTTGTGACGCGGAAGGTTCCGAACTGGGTCGGCTCCACATCGACTGCGGTCCAGGTGACAATCCCTTCATCAGCACCGGCCGGGGAGAAGGCCATGATCCCGAGTTCACCGCTGGGATTGGGCACCAGGGCTGTGGCCGGCAGTTCGATCTGGCTGCCTCCGGTTTCGATCGCCACCGTCACAGTGGCAGAGGCGCCAGGGAAGATTTCAAACCCGTCCGGCGCGGGCAGGAGCAGGGTAACACGGTAGGTCTGTCCCACGGTGCTGGCCTCTGCATCGAATTCCAGAACCTGAAGCGGGTAGATTCCTTCCTTGCCCGGAAATGAGGCGGTGATAGTGAAGTCTTCGTTGCCATCGGTGCGCTGGAACAGGATCTCCGGCACGTCCACCTCGATATGCAGCTCGGACATGTCATGCATCCGCACAATGGGCGTGCCGCTGTTCACGGTTGTGAAGGCGGCCACTTCGCGGCTGGAGATCAGCGCATCAAAGGGTGCGTTCAGGGTGGCATGCTTGAGATTGTATTCTGCGTTGCGCAGGGAAATTACGGCAAGCGCCGCGGCGGTTTCAGCATCCTCGATCGACACCTGGCTGACAGTGCCTTCGAGGCGCTTCAGGCGTTCGACTGTGCGTTCGGCCTGCTCCAGCTGCAATTTCGCCTGTTCCAGCTGCAGTTCAAACTGCTCCAGGTCCAGCTGGGCAATCAGCCCGCCCTTGGGCACGATGAAACCTTCGACAACGGGGAAGTTCAGAATCTGCCCTGGCACCTGGAAGGCAAGGTCCACGGTCTGCTTGGCGCTGACCTGGCCGAAGAACTGGCGCTCGATCGAAACCGGCCCGGCTGCAGTGGCCAGCAGTTTCACCGGTTTAAGCACGTCCTGTGCAAGGGCGGGGGCGGTTTGCAGGGCGCCGGCCGCAAGAATGGCAAAGAGGGTATTTGTTACTCGCATGTTTTAAGTCCTTCCGGTGCCCCGGTGCGCATGATGTTGTCGAAAATCTTCCCGGCCAATTCCGAGAAGGCCTTGGTTTCGTCTCCGGTCAGCCCGGAGGAGGCCGCGAAGATCTGCCCGGCCAGCTGTTCCATCTGACGGCGGTGCTCCCAGCCCGCCTCGGTCAGCTGAACCAGCCAGGCGCGGCGGTCTTCGGGATCACGGGTCCGGTTCAGGAAGCCGCGGGCCTCCAGGCTGTCGGCGGCAGCTGTCACCGCTGAGGGAACCGTCATCATCAGCTTGGCCATGACCCCCATGCGGCGCGGCTGGTCCAGCCGCAGAACCATCCGGCTTTCCAGCTTGGTAAGCTGGGGGTTGGTATTGATCAGGTCGAACTGCTCGTTGAGTTTCCAGTAAAGCGCGAACACGCCCATCATCGCCTGAATTTCAGGCGTGAGATTGCGGAAATCCTCGTCGCTTTCGAACTCGGTCATACCGGACCTCCTTGCTGTGTGCCCTCAATTGCTTCTGATTTTGAAACATTCAATATCGCAAACAATAGTGCGCACGGGCACTGTGCCGCAAATCACACACATTGCCGCGCCGGCCGGTTGCTTTCGCGTTGCGGCGCGCCGCCATTCCCAGCAAGGTGCCCCAGTGTCCGGAGGCGGCAAGGGAGATAAGGCCAGATGACTGCAAAAATGAACTTCTTTGAGGAAGTGCAGACCGTCCGTTTCCAGCATTGCGATCCGGCGGGCATTGTTTTTTATCCGCGCTACTACGAGATGCTGAACCTGACGGTGGAGCGCTTCTTCGAACAGCAGCTGGGCTATTCCTTCAACCGGATGCACGAAGAGCTGCATGTCACCGTGCCGACTGTGCGGATGGAGACGGACTTCCTGGAGGCGAGCTACCTGGAAGACCGGCTGCAGTTTCAGATGACTTTGAACCGCATCGGAAGTTCAAGCCTGTCTTTCACCATCTCCTGCAAATGCGGCGAGGAAGAGCGCCTGCGCACGGTGATCACGCTGGTCTGCATCAACCTGTCGAAGAAGAAAGCCACCCCCTGGCCGGATGTGATCCGCAGTCAGGTTCAGGAGATCCTGAACGCCGCGCCGCCGCCGCTGGAGATTAAGCGGCCGGATGGCAAAGAGGCAAAAACACTCTGATACGCGGTGCCGCGCGGCTGTCAGGCGCGCCGGTTTCTGTGGCGCGAAGACGGGTCGGCAAGCTCTGTTCTGCGCGGCGGCGTCCGCAGTCTGCCTGTCCGCAGCAGCGCTTGCGGCAGGCTAAGGGCGCCTTGCACGCGGCTGGCACCCGATTTCAGGTCGCGGAAACAGCAACCCGGCTGCGGCCATTGGCCAGGCAGGGCGATGCCAGCGTCCAGCGATGGAACCAGCGCCTCGGCCAGCACCGGCCCGGTCTCTGCCAGGATTTCCGGTAGCTGGCCCGTCAGCTGCTCGAGGGTTTCCGCCTTGAATGCGCGGGCATAGCCTGATGCCAGCGCGGCGGCCGTGAGTTCGAAGGGGGTGTCATCCGGAGTGCGGACAACACAGTGAAGCAGGTTGCCGGGCGGCTGCTGCGCTATCATTGGCAGGCAGCTGATATCCCGCAGGAAGGTTGCGGCGCTGTCGATCACCAGCACCTCGGTGTCCGGCCGGGCCAATGCAAGCCCAAGCCCGATGGCGGCGGCGGGGCCCGGAAGCACTTCGGAGGACAGCAGGCAGGGAGACTCGGAGTAGGCGGTGAACCGCGCCGATCCGGGCAAGGCGCTGATGATCGGCCCGTCGCCGCCGAATGCGGCCAGTTCCGTGCAGAGATCGTGCAGTTCCATTGCCATATCCTCCTCTCCGTCAGGCCGCCGGATGGCCCAGCAGCAGGACCATCGGGCAGGCCGCCGCGCGGGCCTGGGCGAAACAGGCGTCCACGCGCTCCAGGTCTTCGGCGCGGTCCAGAATCTCGTAGGGAATGCCAACCGCCTCAAGGCCGGGCTCTACGCAGTTCACAGCGGAAGTGGCGCTGCTGACCGTGTCACAGCCGAAGTTTTCGGGTTCGCGGCCGAACTGCGTTGCGGTCACCAGCATTGGGATCCGGGCGTCAAAACGCAGGGCGCGCAGAGTGTCCAGGCAGTTCATCAGGGCGCGGTTTTGCATCATGACAACCGGCTGGCAGCCGCCCATCTGCAGCCCGAAAGCGGCGGCCAGGGCTGCGTCGCCGGAGGCGCTGCGCAGCACGTCCGTGGCAGGATCAGCAGCTGCCGCATCGTACAGCGCTTGCTGAAGCGGATCGCCTGCCCAGATCGCGTGGGTCATGCCATTGGCCAGAAACCGGCCGAAAAGACTGGGGGCGGGCAATGTGTAGTCAGGACTTGCCATACCATGCCTCCTTTCTGGAAATCGTACGGCAGCAACACTGAATGCTGGCTTGCGGAAAAGGGTAACAAGGTGCCGCAGCGTGCGCTGTCACTTTGTTTACATTTTAGCGAAAAATATGTATACATAATTCTTTATTTTTGTTGACGATCTGAAAATATTGCCAATTTGCGTAGCCTGCGGGCCACGCTGTAGAGTGCGGGAGCCTTCTTAGGGCATTGCCGCCAGGTGGCGCGAGGCCAGCGCGAACAGCTCTGCCTGCGAAGAGATGCCGAGCTTGGCATAAGCATGATGCCGGTGCACTTTAACAGTGCCCGGTGCGATGCCCAGGTGGGCGGCGGCGGATGGGGTTGAATGGCCCTGCAGGAGATCG
>CAJXHQ010000176.1 GCA_913054485.1 uncultured Paracoccaceae bacterium | reverse complement strand
AACATCCTCGGCCTAGTGCACCACGCGCCGGTGGGCGTGGTTGGCGCCATCGTGCCGTGGAACTTCCCGCTGATGATCGGCGCCTGGAAGCTGGCGCCTGCCTTGGCGCTGGGCAACTCCGTTGTGCTGAAGCCCGCCGAAAGCGCCTCGCTGTCGCTGCTGCGTCTGGCGGAGATCTGTCTGGAATGCGGCCTTCCCGAAGGCGTATTCAACGTGGTCACCGGCCCCGGTTCCGAGACCGGCAACGCCATCGCGCATCACATGGACATCGACGTGCTGGCCTTCACCGGCTCCGGCGCGACGGGCCGCCGCCTGCTGGAGGCCTCGGTCCGGTCGAACCTGAAGGGCGTCTATCTGGAGCTGGGTGGCAAATCCCCCAACATCATCTTCCCCGACGCGCCCAATCTGGCGCAGGCGGCCAAAGTCTCGGCCATGGGGATCTTCCGCAACTCCGGTCAGGTCTGCGTCGCGGCCTCCCGTCTGCTGGTGCATGCCGACATCCACGACGAATTCGTCGCCATGGTGCAGGCCGAAGCCGAAGCGCTGCGCGTCGGTGATCCGCTGGATCTGGACACGCAAGTGGGTGCAGTGCACTCCGAGACCCAGCTGGCGCATGATCTTTCCTTCATGGACAAGGCCGTGTTTGAGGGCGGTGAGATCGTCACCGGCGGCAAGCGCATTCTGGAAGAGACCGGCGGCACCTATATGGCCCCGACCATCATCACCGGTGTGGAACGCACCCACAACGTGTTCCAGAACGAGGTATTTGGCCCGGTTCTGGCCGTCAGCAAGTTCTCCACCGAAGAAGAAGCCCTGTCGCTGGCCAATGCCACCGACTTCGGCCTGTCCTCGGCGGTCTGGACCTCGAACCTCTCCCGCGCGCACCGCTGCGTGGCGGGCATCCGCTCGGGTCTGGTGCATGTGAACACCTATGGCGGCGCAGACAACACCGTGCCCCTGGGCGGTGTCGGCCAGTCCGGCAACGGCCATGACAAGTCGCTGCACGCGCTGCACAAATACGCCGACCTCAAAACCGCGTGGATCCAGCTATGACCGCAGCAACCCAAGAACTGATGGCGCGCCGGGCAAAACTGCTCGGCCCCAACATCCCGACCTTCTACGAAGAACCCGTTCACATGGTGAAGGGCGACGGCGTCTGGGTGTGGGATGCGGAGGGGCGCAAGTACCTCGACTGCTACAACAACGTGCCCCATGTGGGGCACTGCCACCCCAAGGTGGTGGAGGCCATCGCCAAACAGGCCGCCACGCTGAACACCCACACGCGCTATCCGCATGAGGGGATCCTCGACTATGTGGAGGCGCTGACGGACACTTTCAATGATCCGCTGAACACCGCGATCATGACCTGCACCGGGTCCGAGGCAAACGATATCGCCCTGCGCATGGCGCAGGCGGTGACCGGCAATATGGGGGTGATCGCCTCTGACCACACCTACCACGGCAATACGGTCGCCGTGTCGCAGCTGAGCCGTACCAACCCGCCTCCCGGCGGGTTCTGGGACCATATGGCCTTTGTGCCCGCGCCCGACAGCTACCGTCCCTTGGGCGGCGAGGGCGGTATGGCCCATGCGCAGGCTTTTGCGGATGAGGTGCAGAAGCAGATTGATGCGCTGGCGGAACGCGGCCACGGGCTCAGCTGCCTGATCATCTGTCCCTATTTCGCCAACGAAGGCTTCCCGGATCTGGAACAGGGCTGGCTGGCCCCCGCGATCGAAAAAGTCCGCGCTGCGGGCGGCATCGTCATCGCCGATGAGGTGCAGCCCGGTTTCGGCCGTGTCGGCTCGCATTTCTGGGGCCACCAGCGCGCGGGCTTCACGCCCGACGTGGTGACGCTGGGCAAGCCGATGGCAAACGGCCACCCGGTGGGCGGTGTTGTGACCTCGATGGAGGTGATGAGCGCCTTCCGCAAGACTTTCCGCTACTTCAACACCTTCGGCGGCAACCCCGTCTCCGCGGCTGCCGCGCTGGCAACGCTGAAGGTGGTGCAGGAGGAGGGGCTGCAGAAGAACGCAATGGACGTGGGCAACTACGCCCGCGAAGGTCTGCGCAAACTGGCCGAACGCCACGCCTGCATCGGCGATGTGCGGGGCTCGGGCCTGTTCTTCGGGGCCGAGATGGTGCTGGACCGCGGCGCCAAGGAACCCGCAACGGCCTTCACCAAGCGTGTTGCCAACGGCATGCGCCAGAAGGGCGTGCTGCTGAACTTCCTCGGCGTCAGCTACAACGCCCTGAAGATCCGTCCGCCGATGCCCTTCAGCCGCGAAAACGCCGATCTGATGCTGGAGACGCTGGATCAGGTGCTCTCAGAGACACCGCTGGAACCATGAGCAAGGACGTTCAGGAGGCCCTCGCCCTCTGGGGCATGGAGGGCGCATCGGCCCGGCTGATCGCGGAACGCGAGAATTAGGTCTGGAAGATTGAACACGAAGGCAGCGCCTATGCGCTGCGCTTCCACCGCCCCGGCTACCGCACCCAGGCAGAGCTGCAGTCGGAACTGCAATGGATGGCGATGCTGGCGGATGGCGGCGTATCGGTGCCGCGCCCGATCCCGCTGCTGGCGGGCGGTTTCACCAGCATGAAGGGCACCCAGGCGATGAGCATGCTGACCTGGATGGGCGGCGCGCCCATCGGCGAGGCGGGCGCGCTGTTTGACACCTCGGACCCGCGCGGGCTGGCCGTGACCGTGGGCCGCGAAATGGCCCGGATGCATGATCTGACAGATGCATGGGACCTGCCCGAAGGCTTCACCCGTCCCGATTGGCGGCGCGAGGGGCTATTGGGCGACGACCCTCTCTGGGGCCGCTTCTGGGAACACCCGCATCTGACACCCGCGCAGCGCGACCTGTTCCTGAAGACCCGCGCCAAGGCAGACACACGCTTGCGCGACACCGAAGCGGGGCTGGATCAGGGGCTGATCCACGCGGACCTTCTGTGTGAAAACGTCATGCTGGATGCAGGCCAGCCGGTGTTTATCGACTTTGACGATGCCGTCATCGGCTACCGCGACTTTGAGCTCGCTACCTTCCTGAAGAAATCCATGCACCAGCCGTACTTTGCGGAAATGCGCGCAGGCGTGCTGGAAGGCTACAGCTCCCGCCGCACAGTAGACGGCGACGCGCTGGACTTCGCGCTGCTGCTGCGCGCGCTGACATACCCCGGCTGGATCATCTCCCGGCTGGACGAACCGGGCAATGCGGAACGTTCTGCCCGGCAGCTGGCCCAGGCGCTGGAGCTGGCGGAGACCTTTGTGAATACGTAACGAGGAGACGGCCCCATGAGCGGCACCAAGACCATTCTTGTCGCAGGCACCTATGACACCAAGGATGACGAGCTGGGCTACCTCGCCCGTATCATCCGCGAACAGGGCGGCAATGTACTGACCATGGACGTGAGCGTGCTGGGCGATCCCAGCGCGCCCGCGGATATTTCCAAACACGACGTGGCCGCGGCCGGCGGCTCCTCCATTCAGGAGGCCATCGATTCAGGCAACGAAAACGTGGCCATGCAGATCATGGCGCGGGGTTCGGCTAAGGCAGCGCTGAAACTCTATATGGATGGCGAGATTGACGGCGTCATCGTGCTGGGCGGCACCATGGGCACCGATCTTGCGCTGGATCTTTGTGCCGCACTGCCTGTCGGGGTGCCGAAATACGTGGTCTCCACCGTGTCCTTTTCAGCCCTGATACCGCCGGAACGGCTGCCGTCGGATGTGCAGATGATCCTCTGGGCAGGGGGCTTGTATGGGCTGAACTCGATCTGCAAGGCTTCGCTCAGCCAGGCGGCGGGGGCCGTGCTGGGCGCGGCGCGGGCGGTGGAGAAGCTGAAACGGGACAAGCCGCTGATCGGCATGACCTCCTTCGGCAAGACCGTGCTGCGCTACATGGTGACGCTGAAACCGGCATTGGAAGAGCGCGGCTATGAGGTCGCCGTATTCCATGCCACCGGAATGGGTGGGCGCGCCTTTGAAAGCCTCGCAGGGGAGGGGGCTTTTGCGGCTGTTTTCGACTTTGCCAGCCAGGAAGTCAGCAATCACATGTTCGGCGGGTTGTCGGCGGGCGCGGACCGGATGACCAATGCAGGGCGCTCCGGCACGCCGCAGCTGGTGGCGCCGGGTTGTTATGATCTGGTGGACTTCGTCGGCTGGCAGCCGGTGCCCCGTCAGTTGGAAGGAAAAGAGGCGCATGCCCACAACCGCCTTCTGACCAGCGCGATGCTTGACGCGGACGAGCGCCGCGATGTGGCGCGGGTGATCTGCGAAAAACTCTCCACCGCAACCGGTCCTGTGGCCTTTCTGCTGCCTGAACAGGGCGGCAATGAGTGGGACCGCCCGGGTGGAGAGCTGCATGACGCCGAGGGGCTGGCGGCCTTCTGTGCTGAGATGAGGGCGCAGGTGCCCGGAAATGTGCAGTTCCACGCGCTGGACATGCATATCAACGATGCGGCCTTCTGCGAAAAGGCGCTGGCGATATTTGATGCCTGGGTGGCCAACGGCACTATTGCAGACTGACCGGACGGTCGGTTAATGTCTCCCCATCACGGGGGGACTGCCTGTCGGCTTTACCTGATTCCATTCAAAGTCATGGGACAGTTCCGACCTGTTTGCGGGACAGCCATTGCAGGCTGCCCCGGCTGCGGGCACTGTCGCGCGCAAGCAGAGCATGACTGACGGGTGCATCTTTCTTGCCGGACAGGCAGGGAGCCGCACCCCGGAACAGAGGGAAAGCGGATGACGGACGCCATCGCATATGAACGTATCGGGGATATTGCAGTAGTGAAGGCGCAGAACCCGCCGGTGAACGCGCTGGGTGTGGATGTGCGCCGCGGGCTGCTGGCCGGGATCGAACGCGCCGAAGCGGACGGCGCCAAGGCGGTGCTGATTTACGGCGAGGGCCGCACCTATTTTGCCGGCGCTGATATTCGCGAGTTCGGCAAGACCCCGCTGGAACCCTTCCTGCCCGACCTCTGCAACCGCATCGAAGCCTCGCCGCTGCTGGTGGTCTCGGCCATGCATGGCACCGCACTGGGCGGCGGGCTGGAGGTGGCTCTGTCCTCGCACTACCGCGTTGCGGTGCCCTCGGCCCGGATGGGCCTGCCGGAGGTGAACCTGGGCCTGATGCCCGGCGCCGGCGGCACCCAGCGCCTGCCGCGCCTCACGGGCGTTGAAGCTGCGATCGGGATCATTACCTCGGGCCGCCAGATCGGCGCTGCCGAGGCGCTGGACCTGGGCATCATCGACAAGATCGCTGAAGGCGATCCGCGCGAGATTGGCCTCGCCTACGCGCAGGAGCTGCTGGACAGCGCCGCGCCGCGCCGCGCAACCGGAGAGCTGCCGCTGGCATCAGACGTGGACTTTGACAGCGAATACAATCGGGTGCTGAAGAAAGGCCGCGGCCAGCTGTCGCCCGCCGTTGCCGTGCGCGGCATTCAGGCGGCGGTGGAAGCAGAGGATTTCCTGGCCGGCATGCAGCGTGAACGTGACTTGTTTATGGAGCTGATGGAGACCGAGCAGCGCCAGGGTCTGATCCATGCCTTCTTCTCGGAACGCGCTGTCAGCAAATTGCCGGAATTGAAAGATGTCGAACCCCGCCCGCTGAACGCCATGGGCGTGATCGGCGGCGGCACCATGGGGGCGGGCATTGCCACCGCCGCTTTGCTGGCCAGCCTGCCGGTGGTGTTGATCGAGATGACAGATGACGCCGCCGCCGCTGCGCGTGGCCGGATCGAAGGCAACCTGAAGGGCGCGCTGAAACGCGGCAAGATCTCTCAGGAGAAACACGACGACCTGAGCGGCGGGGCGTTGGTGCTGTCGATGGACTACGCCGCCCTGTCTGACGTGGATCTGGTGGTGGAAGCCGTGTTTGAAAGCATGGACGTCAAACGTGATGTCTTTGGCAAGCTGGACACTCATTGCAAGCCGGGCGCGGTTCTGGCCTCCAACACCTCCTATCTGGATGTGGACGAGATTGCAGCCGCCACCTCGCGCCCGCAGGACGTGGTGGGGCTGCACTTTTTCTCGCCCGCGCATATCATGAAGCTGCTTGAGGTCGTTGTCGCCAAGGAGACTTCACCCGAGGTGCTCGCGACTGGTTTTGCGCTGGGCAAGATGCTGAAAAAGGTCGCCGTGCGCTCTGGCATCTGTGACGGCTTCATCGGCAATCGGATCATGAACACCTACCGCCGGGTGGCGGAATATGTGGTGCTGGACGGGGCCTCGCCCTATCAGGTCGACAAGGTGGTGACTGGCTTCGGCTTCCCGATGGGGCCCTTTGCGATGGGCGATCTGGCGGGCCTCGACATCAACTGGGCCGCCCGCAAGCGCCGCGCGCCCACCCGAGATGCGCGCGAACGGGTGCCGATGTTCTACGAAATGCTCTGCGAGGGCGGCGATTTCGGCCAGAAGACCGGCAAGGGTTTCTACATCTATGAGGAAGGCAAACGCGGCGGCGTGCCGAACCCCAATGTGGCCGAACTGGTCGCCAAGGATCAGGCAGCGCAGGGCGTGACAGCGCGCGACTTCACGGACGAAGAAGTCCTGCGCCGCTACATGTGCGCCATGGTGAACGAGGCCGCCAAAGTGGTGGGCGAGGGCATCGCGCAGCGCCCGCTGGACGTGGATATGGTGATGCTCTTCGGCTACGGCTTCCCGCGCTTCTGGGGCGGGCCGCTGAAATGGGCCGATATCCAGGGTCTGGACGCGGTGCTGGCTGACATCAGGGAA
>CAJXHQ010000175.1 GCA_913054485.1 uncultured Paracoccaceae bacterium | reverse complement strand
CGGTCGCGCCAGCCGGCAGGTCCGCGTCGATGCGCGCCAGGCGGTGGCCGTCGGTGGCCACGCAGCGCAGCGCCTTGCCGCCAGTGGCACCATCGGCCACGTGCATGTAAACGCCGTTCAGGTAATAGCGCGTCTCCTCGGTGGAGATGGCAAATTTGGACTTGTCGAACAAGCGGCGCAGCACCGCGGCATTCGCGGTAAAATTCGAGTGATATTCAGAAGTCGCCATGACCGGGAAGTCTTCGCGCGGCAGGGTCGCCAGCGAGAAGTTCGACCGCCCGGCTTCGACCGTCAGACGGCCCGATGCGGCATCAGCGGTCAGTGTGACCAGCGCGCCGTCGGGCAGTTTGCGGACAATCTCGTGCAGGGTGGTGGCGGCCACGGTGGTGGCGCCGGCACGCTCCACCTTGGCGGGGGCCTTGTCGACCACTTCGATATCCAGGTCGGTGGCGCTGAACTGAACGGTGTCGTTCTCGGCCTCGATCAGAACATTGGCCAGGATCGGGATGGTGTTGCGGCGCTCGACCACCGATTGCGCCTGGGCCACGGCCTTCAGCAGGGTGCCGCGTTCGATGCTGATCTTCATATCCCTTATCCTCTTCGCATGGCCGGGAGGAGCAAACTAACGGCTTACCCCTGCAACACAAGGTTTTTCATGGATTTCTGTGAAGGAAAAGGGCCACCGTCAAGACTTCGCCTCAAAACCCGGCCCAGATGGCGCGCAACCGTTGCGCGCAGGCCCTGAAACAGCAAAGCGGCCCCGGACATCTGCCCGGAGCCGCCCCGATCCCTCCCCAGGGACTTCGGCTTTATGCTTCCAGCGAGCGGCGCAGCATTTCGACGTCTTCGGCGATCTGCCCGTCGGTCAGCTTCAGTTCCTCGATCCGCTTCACCCCGTGCATCACGGTGGTATGGTCACGCCCGCCAAAACGGCGGCCGATCTCTGGCAGGCTGCGGCTGGTCAGCTGCTTGCTCAGATACATCGCTACCTGCCGCGGCCGCGCATAAGAGCGCAGGCGCTTGGGGCCGATAATGTCGCTGAGACGGATGTTGTAATAGTCAGAAACTTTGCGCTGGATCTCTTCGACGGTGATCTTGCGCTCGGACGCGCGCAGCACATCGGCCAGACAGTCCTGTGTCAGATCCATATCGATTTCGCGGCCCACCAGCGATGCAAAGGCAAACAGGCGGGTCAGCGCGCCTTCCAGCACGCGCACATTGGTCGAAATGCGCTGCGCCAGGAATTCCAGCACGCCGGCATTGACCTCCAGATCCGGATAGGTGGTGCGATACTGCTCCACCTTGGACTGCAGGATGCCCAGGCGCAGTTCGTAGTCGGTCGGGTGCAGGTCGACGACCAGGCCGCACTGAAGGCGTGACTTCACGCGGTCCTCAAGGTCCTTGATCTCTCCCGGGGCGCGGTCAGCAGAGATAATGATCTGCTTGTTTTGATCAACCAGCGCGTTGAACGTGTGGAAGAATTCTTCCTGGGTCGAATCCTTGCCGGCAATAAATTGCACGTCATCCACCATCAGCACATCGACCGAGCGGAACAGGTGCTTGAAGTCCATCATCTTGCGCTCGCGCAGGGCCTGCACAAACCGGTACATGAACTGTTCGGCACTCAGGTAGAGCACATTCAGGTCCGGGCGCTGGGTTTTCAGCTCCCAGGCGATGGCATGCATCAGGTGGGTCTTACCCAAGCCCACGCCACCATAAAGCACCAGCGGGTTGAAGGTCACCGGACCGCCCTCGGCGACGCGGCGCGCAGCGGCATGGGCCAGCTCGTTCGGCTTGCCGACAACAAAGCTGTCAAAGGTAAAACGCGGGTCCAGCGGTGCGGCCTGCAGGCTTTCAACCGGATCTGCCGATGACGGAACCGGCGCGGGCGTACCTGCGGCAGCAGGCGCCCCGGCGGTCAGTTCAGCATAGGGTTCGGCCGGACGCTCGGGGGCGCGGGCCGGGCGCATCGGCGAATTGGCGGCGACCTTGAAGGAGAGGCGCTGGACCTGTTCGCCGGACATGTTCAGCTCATGCAGAATCAGGTCCGCAAAGTTCTGGCTGACATAGTTGCCCATGAAATTGGTCGGCACATGGAAGGTCGCCACCCCGTCCTGAAGTTCAGAAAACTCCAGCGGCTCGATCCAAGTTGTGAAATTGTTTTGCCCAATTGTCTTCAGCAGCCGCTGCCTGAGTTGGCCCCACTTCTCTTGCATCATTCGTTGCCTCACGCATCCCGATCTCTGGCCTATTCCGGCCTAGGTTCATTTTGTCCCGGGCTCCTGCCCGCTCCGGATTCACGCACAAGTTATCCGTGTGCCGACTGAATGACAGCCGCCATCACCCTCCGGCAGAACGGAGAGCAGTTCAGAAACGATCGCAATAACCACTGCACCCATGACAACACCACGGGCCCAGAAGAAGGCCAACCGTTACACACACAAAACCGACAGGACTGCGCCCCAGCTACAGCTGGCACAGAAATGCCCGAACACATGCGGCAAATACTCTTGCCGCAGCGCCGGACGGTGGTCACGAAATGCCCTGATGCCCCTCAGGATCTTCGCGAGCAGCCTGTCCCCCCAAGCGAGTGAATCGCTGAATTAGTGGTAGCAATTCCGGGTGTCCGCCGGCAATGAAACTATGATGTTGACTCTGTCTTTGGCTGCAAAGAATCTCCCGCAGCTGCAGAAATCCGCACGGGCTGATCAAAAAAAAGAAGGCGTTGCGGGGTGCAACGCCTTCTCCGTTAATTCTCCGTTGCCGCGGTTTTTACGGCCTTCGGATATCAGGCCAGTGCTTTCACACGGGCTGCCAGACGGGAGATTTTCCGCGGCGCGGTGTTTTTGTGATACACGCCTTTGGTAACACCGCGCATCAGCTCGGGCTGAGCAGCACGCAGAGCAGCGGCAGCCGATTCTTTGTCGCCGGATGCGATGGCTTCTTCCACTTTGCGCAGGTAGGTGCGGATGCGCGAACGGCGGGCTTTGTTAACAGCAAAGCGCTTTTCGTTCTGACGTGCGCGCTTCTTGGCCTGGGGCGAATTTGCCATGGTGTGTAACCTATCTCTTCGAGTTCGTTTGTTCTGACGCGCATGCCAGCCGACCCGGGTCTACTCACCGGTGTGATTCTAGCCTAAGCGGGCCCCACGCGCATGTATAGCGGCGGCTTCTACCCAACGCGGGCCTCTTTGGCAAGGGCTGACCACCGCAAAAGCAAAAGGCAGGCCAAAGCCTGCCTTTCACGTAAACTTGCGGTCCCGGATCACTTGTCGCGGAACTGCGCCTCGCGCTTCTCAAGGAAGGCTGCCATGCCCTCCTTCTGATCCTCGGTGGCAAACATTGAGTGGAACACCCGGCGCTCAAACAGCATGCCTTCGCTCAAGGGCAGCTCGTAAGACCGGTTCACCGCTTCCTTGGCTGCCATGGCCGTCAGCAGCGATTTCTCTGCAATCTTCTGGGCCGCACCGGTGGCTTCTTCCATCAGCTTCTTGGCGGGCACCACGCGGCTCACCAGACCCGAGCGTTCGGCTTCTTCAGCGTTCATGAAGCGGCCGGTCAGGTTCATGTCCATCGCCTTGGACTTGCCGACAAAGCGCGTCAGGCGCTGGCTGCCGCCGATCCCTGCAATAACGCCCAGGTTGATCTCGGGCTGGCCGAACTTGGCGGTATCCGCTGCGATGATGAAGTCGCACATCATCGCCAGTTCGCAGCCGCCGCCCAGCGCGTAGCCGGCCACCGCGGCAATCACCGGCTTGCGGATCGCGGTCACCCGGTCGTTCACATCGCCAAACAGATTGCTTGTATAGACATCGGTGAAGCTCATCTCCGACATCTCCTTGATGTCGGCACCGGCGGCGAAGGCTTTCTCCGAGCCGGTGATCAAGATGCAGCGCACCTTGTCGCTGGTATCTGCCTCTTCAAGCGCGCTGCAAAGCTCGCCAAGGAGTTCCTGGTTGAGCGCGTTCATCGCCTCCGGGCGGTTCAGTTTGATAAGGCAAACGTGGTCCTGCACATCGACGTTGATCGTCTCATAGGCCATGCTGACTAGCTTTCAGTTGTTCCGTACAAAAACGATTCCCTACCATGGAATAGAACGCATTCAAGCTATCTTTGACACTTGCCGCAGTAGAAGCTGGAGCGCCCCGACTGCACGATCCGCCGAATCGTGCCCCCGCAGCCCTCCCGCCGGCAGGGCTCCCCTTCCCTAGCGTAAACATCGAAAGAATGCTGAAAATATCCAAGTTTTCCATCGGCTTGCCGGAAATCCTTGAGCGAGCTTCCCCCTGCGGCAATCGCGTCCTGCAGAACCTCGCGGATGATCGGAACCATGGCCCCGACGCGATGAGCGGCAATTTGCCCTGCGTGGCGGCGCGGTGACACACCAGCGCGGAACAGCGCTTCGCAGACGTAAATGTTACCAAGACCGGCAATGATTCCCTGATCCAGTAATGCGGATTTCACCGGCGTTTTCTTCCCCGCAAAAGCGGCGATCAGGTGATCCTCGTGGAAATCATTGCCCAGCGGCTCTGGCCCCAAGGCCGAGATCAGCTTGTGCTCATCCGCCCGCGCGGTCTCCAGCAGGTCCATCGCGCCGAAGCGGCGGGGATCGTTGAACGTTATCCGCGCGCCGTTCTCCATGTCAAAAACCACATGATCGTGTTTCTGCCTGGCAGGATGGTCATGCACGAACTGCCCCAAGGGATCGCCCGACACTGTCATGCGGCCCGACATGCCAAGATGGATCAGCAGCGTCTCACCGCGGTCCAGATCCGCCAGGATGTATTTCGACCGCCGCCGCATCGCGGTGACGCGCGCGCCGGTCAGACGCTCGGCCATGCGCTCCGGGAAAGGCCAGCGCAGATCGGGCCGGTTCACCTCGGCCCGCGCAATCACAGCCCCCTCCATGGCGGGCTGCAAGCCCCGCATCACGGTCTCGACCTCGGGCAGTTCAGGCATTACATCGCTCCCAGCAAAAGGGCCGCATTGTGCCCGGCCCCCAGAGCCTTATAACAAGGGCGAAATTTGAGCGATCGGCAAGCGGTATGAGCAACACGTCCCAGAAGACCACCCATTTCGGGTTTGAAACTGTCCGCGAGGAAGAGAAAGCCAGCCGTGTGCAGGGCGTTTTCAACTCGGTCGCCTCGAAATACGACATCATGAACGACGTGATGAGCGTGGGCATCCACCGGGTCTGGAAAGACGCGATGATGGATTGGCTGGCACCGCGCCCGGGGCAGCGGCTGCTGGATGTGGCCGGCGGCACCGGCGACATTTCCTTCCGCTTCCTGAAACGCGCCGGCCATGGCCATTCCACCGTGCTGGACCTGACCCGCCCGATGCTGGAAGCAGGCCGGCAGCGCGCTGAGGCCGACCAGATGGCCGACAGCCTGGACTGGGTGACCGGCGATGCGATGGCGCTGCCCTTCAAGGACAACACCTTTGACGTCTATACCATCTCCTTCGGCATCCGGAACGTAACCCGGCCGCAGGAAGCCCTGAACGAGGCCTACCGGGTGCTGAAACCCGGCGGCCGGCTGATGGTGCTGGAATTCTCGCAGCTGCCCAATGACGCCATGCAGAAAGCCTATGACCTCTATTCCTTCAACGTGATCCCGCGCATGGGCAAGCTGATCGCGGATGACTACGACAGCTACCAGTATCTGGTGGAATCGATCCGCAAGTTCCCCGATCAGGAGACCTTCCTGAACATGGTGAAACAGGCGGGATTTGCTAACGCCAAGTACCGCAACCTGTCGCTGGGCATCGCCGCGCTGCACTCCGGCTGGAAGATCTGATGCGCGGACCTCACAACATCATCCGCCTGATCCGCACCGGGGCGACGTTTGAGCGCACAGGCGCCATGAACCTGGTGCTGGACGCCTTTGAGGCCCCGAAACCCTTGCGGATACTGGCCCATACGCTCGGCTGGCCGTTCCGCTGGCTGGGCTACAAGGGCGATCCGGACATGCCGCCCGCCACACGCGCGCTGACCGCCTTGGGACCGGCCTACATCAAGTTCGGCCAGGTTCTGTCGACCCGCCCCGACGTGGTCGGCCCCGAGCTGGCGCAGCAGCTGCGTGTGCTGCAGGACAAGCTGCCGCCGTTTTCCCGCGAAGTGGCCATGGCCGAAGTGGCCCGCGAGCTGGGCAAGCCGGTCGACGCGGTTTTCTCCGAGTTCAGCGAGCCGATCGCCGCCGCCTCGATCGCGCAGGTCCACCGCGCACGGCTTGCCTCCACCGGCGAGGATGTCGCGGTGAAAGTTCTGCGCCCCGGCATCGAAAAAGCCTTCAACAAGGACGTGGACGCCTTCTACTTCGCGGCCGGCATCGTAGACTTCTTTGCCCCCATGGCCCGCCGCCTGCGCCCGCTGGAGGTGATCGAGCATTTCGACGGCGTCGTTCAGGGGGAATTGGACCTGCGGCTGGAGAGCGCCGCTGCCTCTGAATTTGCCGCCAATACTGAAAAAGACGAAGGCTTCCAGCTGCCGCGGGTGATCTGGAGCCATTCGGCCCGCCGTGTCATGACGCTGGGCTGGGCCGACGGTGCGGCGATCGGTGACAACGACGCGCTGGATGCGGCCGGCCATGACCGCCGGGCGCTGGGTGAACGGGTGCTGTCGCTGTTCCTGCGCCACGCGCTGCGCGACGGCTATTTCCACGCTGACATGCACCAGGGCAACATGAAGGTTGCCGCCAACGGCGACATCATCGCCTATGACTTCGGCATCATGGGCCATTTCGACGAAT
>CAJXHQ010000174.1 GCA_913054485.1 uncultured Paracoccaceae bacterium | reverse complement strand
CTTCAGTTCGATTGTCCGCTATTGGCAAGCGGTGCCCTTGCGTTATCCTGAGGGCGGAGTCTCGATAAGTGGTGGCCTGGCAATGCGGTTTCTCCTTTCATTTAGTTTGGTTGGCGTAAGCCTTCTGGCAGGCTGCGGCATCGAAAATGACTACTTCCGCACGACGCGCGGAGAGCGTGTCTACGCACTGGACGGCGGTGTTTTTGAAGTGGCGCTGATGGATCAGGGTTACCTTCCCGGTTACTGGTGCAATGCTGCAGATTATGCCCGCCGCGCCTTGGGTGCTGGATGGGGCGACCGGGTCTATGTCCACCGCGGGCTTGGCCATGGTGTGGCGGCAAACCGGGTAAACACTGTGCTGTTCACTTTGACGCCGCCTGCCGCGGCGCCGCGATCCGCTCCGGTGCGGGTGAATGCCTTCAGGACCGGTCAAAGCCTGACAGTGCGCGGCGCCGAGAGCCAGTGTAACAACGATCTGTTCCGGTTCGGTCGCTGAACTTCGCAGCGCCGGGAGCCGAAATCTGGCCGGGCGGGTCCGGCAAACTATCTTACTGGATAGAACATACCGCTGACGCGGCCGGGTTTTTGGTAGGGGGTGCCGGAAAATGAAGGTGATTTTGATGAGTTTACTGCTGGGGGTCGCGGCCTGTTCTGTTGAGACCGGTGTCAGCGGATCAGTGCTGGGTGATCAGGCCGTGGCACTTGGTGAGGATGTGTTTGAGGTTGCGCCGCGGAACAACAGTACAAATTTCAGTTGGGACGTTTGGTGCGGCGCATCGGATTTCGCCCGGCGCCAGCTGAATGCAAATTGGCAGAATCCGATCTATGTCTACCGTGAGCGCGGCCCGGGGGTGGCGGCGTCCGCGCGTGAGACTGTCCATTTTACCATGAACGAGCAGATCCTGCCGGTTCCTGCCTCGGTGATGGCGTCGGTGGATGAGCTGGCCGCTGGTCAGTTCATGACCGTGCGGGATGGCAGCAAGCTCTGCGATCAATGGGCCGGCCGTTGAGCCGACGGGCAATTTCAGGATTTTGAGATGACTGTGATCAATGGCTGTGCGATGCTGCGACGTGTCCGAAAGTGTGGAGAAAAACACATGAAAGTCAGCTGGTTGCCAATCTCTGTGGTTGCCGCGTTGTTGAGCCTTCCTGCCGCAGCTGCGAGCTATAGGGCCATAAACGGTGTCGAGGTTTTCCCGGTCAACAGCCACGAGTTCGAGGTGTTCTCCGCCAGGGGAGCGCCAAAAGAGCAGTATTGGTGTGCTGCGGCGGACTTCCTGCGGCGGCAGGGGCAGCCATGGAAAACGCGGGTCTATGTGGCACAGGGCTATGCCCGCGGTAAAGTGTCGGGCGCGCCGTCAACAGTGACCTTCACCATTGATCCGGCAGCCTCCGGTGTCACGCCCTATGAGGAAAATCTGATTACCGACCTGTTCACCGTCGGATACAGCAAGTCGCTGACGGGGTCTTGGAAATACTGCAGGAAGGTCATTTCACCCCTGCGATTCTGAAACTCCTGCGGGGCCTCTATGCAGTCCATTCTTCATATCGCTACCGATGGCCCCGGCCTCTATGAATTCACATCGGACATGCGTGCTCTGCTGTCCGGTGCGCAGACCGGGCTGCTGACCCTGTTTGTGCGCCATACGTCCTGCTCGCTGCTGATCCAGGAGAATGCCGATCCGGAGGTGCAGGATGATCTGCAAGCCTTTTTTCACCGGCTCGTTCCGCCGTCGTCTGACCCCTCCATGTCCTACCTGCGCCACACCTATGAGGGGCCGGATGACATGCCCGCTCATATCAAGGCAGCGATGATGCCCGTGAGCCTGCAGATCCCGGTAGCACAGGGCAGGCTGATGCTGGGCACTTGGCAGGGCATTTACCTGTTCGAGCACCGCAGCCGCCCGCATGAGCGGCAGGTGGTGGTGCATCTTTCCTGACCGCTTTATATAGCGGCGTCATTTCCCCACTACCCAAGGCTTAGCGGCTGTCCTATAGTTGTGGATAAATGCGCCTGCTTGCGCACTATTCACGGTCGGACAGATGAGGGAGACGGCAGATGCGCTGCCCTTTTTGCGGAAATGTTGATACTCAGGTGAAAGATTCGCGGCCCGCGGAGGATCACGTTGCGATCCGCCGCAGGCGATTCTGCCCCTCCTGCGGCGGTCGGTTCACCACTTATGAGCGGGTGCAGCTGCGTGACCTCGTGGTGATCAAGACCAATGGCAAGCGCGAGGATTTCGACCGCGACAAGCTGGAGCGCTCGATCCGTATCTCAATGCAGAAACGCCCGGTAGAGCCGGAGCGTATCGATCAGATGATTTCGGGCATCGTGCGGCGGCTGGAGAGCATGGGTGAGACGGATATCCCGTCGCACCGGATCGGCGAGATCGTGATGGAAGCGCTGGCGCGGATCGATACCGTGGCCTATGTTCGCTTTGCCAGCGTCTATAAGAACTTCCAGGCGGCGGATGATTTCGAGGATTTCGTCCACGAGCTGCGCCCGGATGTAACGCCGGAAGAGTAACCGGAACCCCTCGCGTACGGAGTAGGGACCCTGACAGACGAACGCTACATGGCGCTGGCGCTGAGCCTGGGCCGGCGCGGGCAGGGCAACTGCTGGCCCAACCCGGCCGTCGGCTGTGTCATCGTGAAAGACGGGCGCATCATCGGCCGCGGCTGGACCAAACCAGGCGGCCGCCCGCATGCAGAACCCGTGGCACTGGCGCAGGCTGGCGAAGCTGCCAGAGGCGCCACGGCCTATGTGACGCTTGAGCCGTGCTCGCACCATGGAGAAACTCCGCCCTGCTGCCAGGCGCTGATCGATGCAGGCGTGGCCCGCGTGGTCGCTGCCATCGGCGACAGCGATCCGCGGGTTTCCGGCCAGGGCTTCGACATGCTGCGCATGGCGGGTATCGAGGTCACCACCGGCGTGCTGGCCGATCAGGCTGCCCGTGATCATGCCGGGTTCTTCCTGAAAACGGAACAGGGCCGCCCGCTTGTGACGCTGAAGCTGGCGTCCAGTTTTGATGGCCGCATTGCCACCGGCAGCGGTCAGAGCAAATGGATCACCGGACCAGAGGCGCGCCGTGCGGTGCATGCGATGCGCGCGCGACACGATGCGGTGATGGTCGGTGCCGGCACAGCGCGGGCGGATGATCCTTCGCTGACCGTGCGCGATCTGGGTGTAGAGCATCAGCCGGTGCGCGTTGTGGTCTCCCGCCACCTCGACCTGCCGCTGATGAGCCAGCTTGCCCGCACGGCCAAGGAAGTGCCGGTGTGGCTTTGCCATGGGCCCGGCGCGGATGTAGAGCGCATCCGTGCCTGGGAAGGGCTGGGGGCAACGCTGCTGCCCTGTGCGGTGCATGGGGTTCAGTTGGACCCAAATGACATCCTTCAGCAGCTGGGTGCTGCCGGGCTGACGCGGGTGTTCTGCGAGGGGGGGTCTGCTTTGGCGGCCTCGCTGCTGGCCTTTGATCTGGTTGATGAGCTGATCGGCTTTACCGCCGGGATCGGCATCGGGGCCGAGGGCCTGCCGTCGATCGGCGCATTGGGCATCAGCCGCCTGGAGGAAGCCCCGCGTTTTCAGCTGTCGGAGACCCGGCCGCTGGGCAAAGATATCCTGCACCGCTGGACTCGCGCGCTGAAGTAGCCCTCAGGTGCCCGTTTTCCCGGAGCGCGGGCAGGCGCGCCTGACCTGCGGCTTGTAATGTCACCACCACAGATGCGCGTAGGTGGCGAAAACCCCTTGAAGCTTGGCCAGCAGCCGGTTGGCGGCGCCGGGGTGCGGAATCTGGCCCTCCGCCAGCCGTTCAGCCACCACTTCGGCCGGGCAGGGCTGCCCGGTCACCGGGTCCAGATAACGCGGGTAGTCGATCAGGGCAGCATGGATGAGGCCTTCCAGCGGTACCCTTGCCTGCCGCCGTGCAGGGATATCTCCGCGGTCCGTGGTAAGCCCCCATCCTGCGTAGAAGGGCGCGCCGAATGTGGTGACTTTCACGCCCCTGAGCAAGGCCTCGAACCCGATCAGAGAGGTCATCGTCCAGACCTCATCCACCGCAGCCAGAAGCCCGGCGGGGTCGCTGCGGTCGAGCACGAGATCCGCCAGATCCGCCGCATCCGCCGCGCCTGTACGCAGGCCGGCCTCCACATCCGGATGGGGCTTGTAAAGGATCACCGCCTCCGGGTTGGCGCTGCGCGCGGCCTGCAGCAGGGCAAGGTTGGTGTTCACCGCCCCTGCGCCGGTCAGGATCGAGGCGTCATCCTCCACCTGGCCCGGCACCAGGATGCGATGGCCTGCCGGCAGCTCCGGCACCGTGCCGCCGAGGTTGTATTTGGACAGGCCTGCGCCGGTCAGCTGCCGGATCAGGGCCGCAGCGCGGCGGTCCTGCGCCGGGGTAAGCGTGGCGCGCCGGGCGATCCAGTCTTCCAGGTCGCTGGCCTGGCGCGGATCGTAGTAGATGCCCTTGGTGTCGGTCACCAGCGACAGCGGCGGCACCAGCTCTGCCCCGAGCCCCCTTGAGCGCAGGAAGCCGTCCTCGACCCGGACGGCGGCGGATCCCTCAGCGGCCTTTCCGGCCCAGACCATGGCGCGGCGGCTGCCCTGCGGCGGCGTGTCCGCAAATACCATCCGCTTGTGGCGGCCATAGAAGCGCTGCAGCGGGCGGCGTTTCCAGAGGCGCATGCCAGCGGCGGTCCAGCCGGTGTGATCCTCGCGCCAGGCCCGGGCCTGGGCGTCCAGCGAGTCCAGCGCGGTTTCAAAATCACATAAGGTATCGCGGAAGGGATCGTACCAGACGGGGTAGAGGAAAAGCGCTGCGGCGGCCAATTGGGCACGGGTCAGGCGGCGCTGGCGGCGGGTGAGCGGAAACTCATCCTGGCTGAGCCCCCAGCCCGCATAAAAGGGCTGGCCGAAAAGGCGCGGCTTGTGGCCTGCCAGAATGGCCTCGAACCCCATCTGCGACGAGACCGTATAGACCGCGACAGCCCCTTCCAGCAGCGCCCAGGGAGAGACGGCGGCATCGAACAGTTCAATCCGCCCGGTGGCGTCTTCGGCCGTGTAATGGCCAGCGCGGTAGCCTTGCGCGGTTTCAGGGTGGGTCTTGATCAGGATGCGCGCGCCAGGATTTTCCTCCTGCGCCCAGTAGAGCATCTCGAGGAACCGCGCCCGGTCCGCGCCGGAAGCCGTCACCGAGGCATCGCCGCGGGTCTGGTCGATTACCAGCACATAGCCGGGATCGGGCACAGCGGCGGCAGGATCAAAGGCGTTATACTTGGTGAGGTGCTGGTCTTTCAGGCGCTGGATGGCATCACGCGCGCGCGACAGCAGAGCCGTGTCATCCAGCGGCGCACGGGCCAGCAGCGTTTCCAGTCCGGACGGCTGGGCCGGGTCGAAATGCGCGCCCTTGCGATCCAGGAGCAGCCCCAGCGGCGGTTCTCCGGCGCGGCCCGGGCGCAGCGAGCGCAGGAAGGCGTCTTCGACCCGCAACAGCCCGGTGCCATAGCGCGCAGCCACCGCGCGGCCGCGGTGCGCGGTAGGGGAGTTGCCCCAGATGCCCACCAGATCCTCGCGGCCCGGCAGGCCGAGGCGGATGTCATAGCCGGCCAGCTCCAGCATCCGGCGCAGCCGCTTTTGGGTCAGGAAACCGCCGTTATAAACAAAAAGCCGGGAGCGCGGGCTCCCGGCCTCTGGCCTTGTCTCAAGGCTGTGCATGCGCTTAGCCGCCGAAGACGGTCTGCACGTTGGCAATCGGGGTAAGCGGGCTTGCCAGCAGCGAGATGGTCTTGGCCCATTGCGAGTAGGGCGCTTCGGTCACATACAGCGTGTCATCGTCGCGGATCACGAAGTCGCGGGCGATGAACAGCCCGTTGGGTTCGGTGAGGTTGAGCACGTAGACCATGCGCTGCGCGCCCTGCAGGTCGTCACGGCCCAGCACCTGGCCGGCAATCTCTGCCGGCTCGTTGCGCAGGATGAAGACGCCGGTGGGGTCCGCCGCGGTAGAGATCAGCCCGCCGACCTGGGCAATGGCTTCCAGCGCCGAGAGGTCCTGGCTTTCGAAAGGGACACGGGCTTGGCTGGCCGTGGTGCCGAGCGCGGTGAAGGAGCGGGTGTCCTCCTCGACCAGGATGCGGTCATTGCCGCGCAGGGCGATGTCCAGCTCGGGGTGGTCATAGAGGTCCTGGAACCAGATCTTGCCCTGCTCGTGGCCGCGGATCACAGTCACCTGGGCGATTTCCGGCGAGATGGTCACCCCGCCGGCCTGCGCCAGCATAGTCGACAAGGTGCGGGTCGGGCGTTCGATCGGATAGATGCCCTGGCCGGTGATGGCACCGGTCAGGCTGACGGTGGCGCCGTCGCCTGCCAGCCGGCGGACCTGAACCTGCGGGTCCGGGGTCTGGTCTTCCAGCTTGCCGGTGATCGCCTCGCGCAGCTGTTCGGGCGTGTTGCCCGAGGCGCGCAGCCGGCCTGCATATGGCACGAAGATGAAGCCGGCGCTGTCGACCTGCACCTCTTCCAGGATGGTGGAATTTGTGGCCTCGGCCGCCAGGAGCCCGTCATCCACGTTTTCCCAGATGGTCAGGCCCAGCACGTCGCCGGGGCGGATGGTGTCCGAGGTCAGCCGGCCAGCGGATCTGAATTTGTCGGAAAAGCCGAGCGCGGGCACCACGGCCGTGGCACGGGTCACCCTGTCGTTGACGGCGACCACAAAGGCGTCGCCCTCTTTTTGCACTGAGCCTGCAAAGATTTCACGCTTGGT
>CAJXHQ010000173.1 GCA_913054485.1 uncultured Paracoccaceae bacterium | reverse complement strand
GGTCTCATTCCCGATCCCGCCGGAAAACCCGCCGCCGCGCGGTGGAACAGGAGCATCTGGAGGCCTGGCAGGCACAGTGTCTGGCGGCGGCTGAGGCAGATTACGCGCTCGCCGCAGAGCTTTTGCGCTGCCGCCGGCTGGTCAAAGGATACTCTGACACCCACGCCCGCAGCCTATCAAAATTCGCTCGCGTCATGACCGGAGCCGCCCTGTTGGAGGGCCGTAGCGACGCCGCCGAATGGGTCGCCCGCCTACGTGAAGCCGCCCTGCAGGACGAAAAGGGCGTCGCTCTTGACGGGGCCATCCGCACAGTGGCGAGCTTCGCAAAAGCAGCCTGAGACACCGGGAGAGCTTCCGTATAGCGTGCAACCTGAGTATCAGCACCGCAATAGCCGCCCCCAGCGCCGGACAGCTCTGCCCGCGCAAACCGGAGGCGACGCGCCCTTACCGGGAAGGGGCACTGCCGGCATTTTTAGAAAACTTCGGCACGGGTTTCAGCAGATCTTCGGCATTCAGGCCGAACAGCGCAGGTCAATCTGAGCAGACCGGCCCCCGGCACCAGCTTTCGCCATGCAACTCACAGATTAGCTTCCGGGGTTCGGGTTGTTGATTTTGTGAAATCAGGTGATGCAACTTCTGATACAGTGAGAAATCTGAACTCTCCTGAAGTTGCAGGCGGGTTCTGCTGAATTGCACATATTTTTATCATGTTAAACAGGGCCATCCGCCAATACCCGGATGGTCCGGCACAGCAGCACGGCTCCGGCCCGCCCGCCAGCACACGCCTTCTGTTTTCTTAAAATCACAGGCTTGCCGATTAATCCATTAGTAAGCGGCACCCCCTTAATGTCTTCCTCACGAGCCTCCTAACTGGAATCGACTTTCTGAGGAATTTATCATGTATCGAGCTGCCCTTGCCGCTGTTGCCGTAATCACCGCCTCTCCCGCCGCCGCAAATGACTTTGCACCGGCCATGTCTGCCTACTTAGAGGCTGAAATCAGCAGCTGGGCCCATTCCCAGGTGCTGATCGACGCGATCTCTGCGCAGAATGCGCGCACCGGCGCCTACGACCAGCCCCGCATCGACGCGCTGGATACCGCTTGGCGCGAAGAGGTAGGCACCTCTGAAACCCCGACCGTCACTCCGGTCATGGAAAACGCCGCGGCAGACTTTCTGCGAAACCGCGTCGATATTTCCGCGGGGCAGATCACCGAAGTCTTCATCATGGATGCACGCGGCCTGAACGTGGCTGCCTCTGCTCTCACCTCTGACATGTGGCAGGGGGATGAGGCTAAATTCACTAAAACCTTCTCCGCCGGCCCTGATGCGGTCCACTTCAGTGAAGTGGAGCTGGATGATTCCACGCAGCGCTACCAGGGCCAGATCTCTCTGACCATCACCGACCCCGAAAGCGGTGCGCCGATCGGCGCAATGACCGTCGGTGTGGATGCCGAAGCACTCATGTAACCCGGCGGCCGGGCCGCAAGCGCAACAGGAACTGCCATGAAACCTCAAAAAAACTTCCTTTCGATGTTCAACGGCCTGTCCGTGTTCGTCAAATGCACCATGCTGATCTCGGTGACGACGCTGATCGTCGCCGCGGTCCTGACGGTGCAATCGCAGGGAATCATCAACCAGACCATCAAGGACGGCATCCTGAAGAACGCCGCCGCGGTCACGAAATCCCTGGGCGGCCGCAATGGCAGCGCCATCCGCTTCAACCTGATCCCAGGCGTGCAGTCGTCACTGGATCAGGTGCTGGAAGAGTCCGGCGGCTCGGCGACTTACGCCCTGGCCATGAACGGCAACGGCGAAGTCATCGCTTTCGCCGGGGAGGTCAGCGAAGCTGCTGCGACTGATCTGGCGGCCATCGCCCAGACTTCGATGGCAACTGCTGCGATCGAATCCACCGGCGACGGGTTCTACATGGCACATCCGGCCACCACCGGCACCTCGGGCGAGAACATCGTCGGTGCCGTGGCAATCATCTGGTCGCCGGATCAGGCCATGGCCGAGGTGGCCCAGGCGAAGTTCATGTCCTTCGCGGTTGCCGGCGTTGCCTTCCTGATCATGTGCACCCTGTCCGCCTTGGCGCTGCGTTCGATGATGTCGCGCCCGCTGCAGGATGTTGGCAAGCTGGTCGACGAGATCTCGGACGGGCATTACGAGCAGAACACCGCACACCTTGGACGCGGCGATGAAATCGGTTCGATCGCACGCAATGTGGACAACCTGCGTGAACAGCTCTCGGCTGCCCGCGAAGAGGAAGAGGCCCGCGCCGCTGCTCAGGAAGAGCAGAAACGCGTGGTCGAAAGCCTGTCCGAAGGGCTGCACCGCCTGTCGCAAGGGGATCTGACCCGTACAATCGACCAGTCCTTTGCGCCGGAATACGAAGCCCTGCGCAACAACTACAACCAGTCGGTCGCAACCCTTGTTGGCATCATCGACTCCGTGGTGGACCCCTCCAGCCGTATCCGCGGCAATTCCGAGGAGATCTCGCAGTCTTCCAGCGACCTGTCGCGCCGCACCGAAAGCCAGGCGGCAACCCTGGAAGAAACCGCCGCCGCACTGGACGAGCTGACCGCATCGGTGAGATCCGCAGCCGAAGGCGCGCGCCAGGTGGAGGGCATTGTCTCCGGCGCCCGCTCAACCGCCGAACAGGGGGGCGAGGTGGTCAGCGCCGCTGTGGATGCCATGTCGCGCATCGAAAGCTCCTCCGAGCAGATTGCACAGATCATCAGCGTGATCGACGACATCGCCTTCCAGACCAACCTGCTTGCCCTCAACGCCGGCGTTGAGGCCGCCCGAGCGGGCGAGGCGGGCCGCGGCTTTGCGGTGGTTGCCTCGGAAGTGCGTGCTCTGGCGCAGCGTTCCTCGGAAGCGGCACAGGAGATCAAGGGGCTGATCAGCGAAAGCTCGCAGCAGGTGACCCAGGGCGTGGACCTTGTGGGCCGCACCGGCGAGGAGCTGAACAAGATCATCGAGAGCGTCTCCAACATCTCCGGCCACGTCAGCTCCATCGCGACCGGTGCCGAAGAGCAGTCGATCTCGCTCGGCGAGATCAACACCGGCGTGACCCAGCTGGATCAGGTCACCCAGCACAATGCGGCCATGGTGGAAGAAAGCTCGGCTGCGGCGCAGATCCTGAAGAACGACGCGGGCGATCTGGCCACCCAGGTGTCGGTGTTCAAAACCCAAGGCGGCGCAAATGTCGTGGGCTTTGGCGGCGGCAGCGCCCAGCCGGCACAGCGCTCAGCACGCTCTGCCTGACCGGCAGGATCAACCCAATAGAAAAGGCGCTGCCTCTGGCAGCGCCTTTTTCTGTTCTGTAACGGACTGCCAGCCCCCGGCAATGGCCGGCAAAGGGGAATGCCCAGGTGTTTTCAGCCCCTCGATCGCAACAGAACGGCGGCGCCCGGACGCCAGCACCACATCAGCCGGACCTTTCAGCTGCCCCCGGGGCGTGACACTCAGTCCGTTTGCACAGCATCAAGCGCTTCATGCCTGAATATTTCATGCTTGAACTATATATCCAGCCCGCCTATCCTTTCAGCATCCGCAGCACTAGGCCGGGAGGGCAAGCTGCGGACCGGCAAGGAGACCCAAGGATGCGCGACATGGACGGGCAGGATCCGCTGGCCCAGGACCGGCTGAAACTCTGGCTTCGGCTGATGAAGTCCTCCAGCCTCATTGAAGAAGAGATCCGCCGCCGCCTGCGCAGCGAGTGCAATTCCACCCTGCCGCGGTTTGACGTGATGGCGGCGCTGGCACAGGCACCGGGTGGCATGCGGATGGGGGAGATTTCCAAGCGGTTGCGGACCTCCAACGGCAATATCACCGGCATCGTGGACAAGCTGGAAGGCGAAGGGCTGGCCGAACGGGTGCCGGTGCCGGGCGACCGGCGGGCCAATCTGGTAAAGCTGACAGTGAAGGGCCAGGCGGCCTTTGCCGCGCAGGCCGCCGCGCATGAGCGCTGGATCAGCGAAATCCTTGGCGCGCTCAACGCCGATGATATCGACGGCATGATCCGCAGGCTCGACCCGCTGATCGGGCTTCTGGAAGAGGCCGGCAAGGACTGACCAGACACAAAGGGGGAGGAAGAACATGTTACTGCCATCGGCGCATAGCGATACATTCATGCGGGACAACCTGCCCGCCGAAGAGACCTGGCCGGATCTGCTGCTAAAGGGGTTCGACTACCCGGACAGGCTGAACGCGGCTGTAGAGCTGACCGATGCCATGGTGGCCCGCGGTTTTGGTGACCATACCGCGCTGATCGGCAACGGCCGCGCGCGCACCTACAAGGAGCTGGCCGACTGGACCAACCGGCTGGCCCATGTGTTGGTAGACGATCTAGGCATCCGGCCGGGCAACCGGGTGTTGCTCCGGTCTGCTAATAATCCGGCCATGGTCGCCCTCTGGCTGGCCGCCACCAAGGCTGGTGCGGTGGTGGTGAACACCATGCCCATGCTGCGCGCGGGCGAGCTTAAAAAGTATATCGAAAAGGCGCAGATCTCCCACGCGCTGTTTGACACCCGGCTGATGGAAGAAATGGAGGCCGCCGCCGAGGGCACCTGCCTTGAGCGGATCGCGGGCTTTGACGGCAGCGCCAACCACGACGCCGAACTGGACCGGCTGGCGCTGGAAAAACCGGTTAAGTTTGAGGCCGTTGAGACCAGCCAGGACGATGCGGCCCTGATCGGTTTCACCTCCGGCTCCACCGGCAATCCCAAGGCCACGGTGCATTTCCACCGCGACCTGCTGATCATCGCCGACGGCTATGCCCGCGAAGTGCTGGACGTGCGCCCGGGTGATGTCTTTGTCGGCTCCCCGCCCCTGGCCTTCACCTTCGGGCTGGGCGGGCTGGCGATCTTCCCGCTGCGCTTCGGGGCCACTGCCGTGCTGCTGGAGAATGCAGCCCCGCCCAACCTGATCGAGATCATCCAGAAGCACAGAGCCACCGTCTGTTTCACCGCGCCCACCGCCTACCGCGCCATGCTGCGCGCCATGGAGGATGGCGCGGACCTGTCCTCTCTGCGGGCTGCTGTCTCCGCCGGAGAGACCCTGCTGGCACCTGTCTATGACGAGTGGCAGGCCAAGACCGGCAAGCCGATGCTGGACGGGATCGGTGCCACAGAAATGCTGCATATCTTCCTGACCAACCGCTTCGACGACCACCGCCCGGCCTGCACCGGCAAGCCGGTAAAAGGCTATGAGGCCAAGGTGATCGGCCCCGATGGTGCGGAACTGCCCCGCGGCGAAGTGGGCAGGCTGGCGATGCGCGGCCCCACCGGATGCCGTTACCTGTTCGGGGAAAAACAGGCGGAATACGTGCAGGATGGCTGGAACATCTCCGGCGATGCCTTTGTGCAGGACGAAGACGGGTATTTCCACTTCCAGGCACGCAACGACGACATCATCCTCTCCTCCGGCTACAATATCGCAGGCCCCGAAGTCGAAGCCGCGCTGCTAGAACACCCGGCCGTCGCCGAATGCGCCGTGATCGGCGTTCCGGACCTGGACCGGGGCGAGATTATCGAGGCCCATGTGGTTCTGGGCGCAGGCTTCACCGGCGATGATGCGCAGGCCAAGGCGCTGCAGGACCATGTGAAGGCCACCATCGCTCCGTTCAAATACCCCCGCTCCATCGTCTTCACGGCCGCCCTGCCGAAGACCGAAAGCGGCAAGATCCAACGTTTCAAACTGAAAGACACGCTATGAGCAGCCAAGCCTATGACCCCGGCGCAGAGGGGGCCAAGATGAATTTCAAAGGCGCCATGTCTTATGGCGACTACCTGCATCTGGACACCATGCTGGATCTGCAGACCCTGCGCAGCACTGCCCATGACGAGATGCTGTTCATCATCCAGCACCAGACCTCCGAACTGTGGATGAAGCTGGCAATCCACGAGATGGCCGCCGCGCGCGAGGCGCTGACGCTGGACGACACCACCCAGATGTTCAAGATGCTGGCCCGCGTCAGTCGCATCTTCGAACAGCTCAACAACGCCTGGGACGTGCTGCGCACCATGACGCCGGCCGATTACACCAAGTTCCGCGAGGCGCTTGGCCCCTCTTCCGGTTTCCAGTCGCATCAGTACCGGCTGATCGAATATGTGCTGGGCAACCGCAACATCAACATGCTGAAGCCGCATGAACACGTGACAGAGGTCCACGCCGCGCTGAGCGAAGAACTGAAGCGCCCAAGTTTTTATGACGAAGTGGTGAAACTGTTGTTCACCACACTTGACGGCCACACCCGCAACATGCCCGCGCCGCAGCTGGACAAGCCGCACGCCGCCGATCCGGCCATTCAGGCCAAGTGGAAAGAGGTCTACGAGAATATTGATGAGTACTGGACGCTCTATGAACTGGCAGAAAAACTGGTCGATATTGAAGACAGCTTTCAGCAATGGCGCTTTAAACATATGTATACTGTACAGCGAATTATGGGAAACAAAATAGGAACAGGTGGTTCTTCAGGGGTGAGCTTCCTAAAAAAAGCACTTGATATTAGCTTCTTCCCTGAACTCTTTGAGTTACGTACTCAATTATAACACGCCTTTAATGGAGTAGAATAATGACAACAGAACTTGCCCGCCAATTACAACCATACTATCAAGATTTTAAAGTGCATGAGCGGCTATTACTATCAGGCCATTCACATCAAGCTTGGCCTGACGTAGCAAAGCAAGGCATATTAGAATGCTATCAACACGCCGCTGAGCATATTGACGACAAGTGGCAATTTGCATTTCAAAAAGCGGAAAGAGTT
>CAJXHQ010000172.1 GCA_913054485.1 uncultured Paracoccaceae bacterium | reverse complement strand
GGACGGTCCTCCATCCGCCCCGATGGACGCCCTGAATGTCGGGGCAGCGTGGTCCTGGCATGGCTCTGCTGTGCAGGTGGACGGCCCGTCCGGTGTGCTGCGTCTTGAACTGGCAAATGAAAAGAAAGAAATCAGGCAGCGGGCAGCTGTCATGGTGCGCAGGCTGGTCGGAGCGGCCGTTCAGGGGGGGAGCGCGGCAGCGATTCCCGCGCCTGATGAGCCGTTGCCGGACAGCTGTTTTGTGGTCACAAATGGCGCGCAATCATTCACGGTGACATTGATCGAGACAGGGCAGGGGCGGCCGCCGCTGCTGATGTTCGTTGATGCGCTGCCGCCCAGGGGTTGCGACCTCTGGATTGTGGAGGCGGCGCTCAGCGCTGTGCCGCCACCGGCTCTGGCGCCGGACGGCGGTGTCATCTGTTTTACCCCCGGCACCAGGATCGCCACCCCGGAAGGGCCGCGGCCGGTCGAGCAGCTGCAGGCAGGTGATTGGGTGCAGACACGCGACAGCGGCGCGCAGGAGATCTTGTGGACGGGCGCGCGCCGGATGACCGGCGCCCGCCTTATGGTCATGCCGCATTTGCGGCCTGTGCGGATCAAGGCGGGTGCTCTCGGTATCGACCGCCCTGAGGAGGAGCTGCTGGTCTCCCCCGCCCACCGGATGCTGTTGCGCGGCCGCGCGGCGCTTGATCTCTTCGGCACGCCCGAGGTGCTGGTCGCCGCACGCGATCTGGTCAACGGCGGCACCATCGCACCGGATTCCTCTGTGCGCGAGGTGACCTATATCCACCTGATGCTCAGCAGCCACCAGGTGCTCTGGGCCAATGGGGTGGAAACAGAGAGCTTCCATCCGGCCAGTGCCTCCCTGTCGGCGCTGGTTGACGGCGACCGCCAGCGGCTGATTGGCGTGATGCCGGGGCTGCAGGGCGACCCGCTGAGCTACGGGGCATATGCCCGGCGCAATCTCTCTGCCCCTGAGGCCGCAATCCTGATGCATGAGGCCGCCTGACCGGCCTCATGCACTTTCCTGCAAATCACGGGCGGTGCAGTGTTGACTCTGCGCCGCCAGCGCATATAAGCGCCGCTCATTGGTGTTGGTGGCCCCCGCAAGGGGTATGCCTGTCATGGGAATTCCAAAGCGGAAGACTCAAGAGGACAACGCCCTTCATAGCAGCCCGCCGGGCTGCGCCCTATAGAAGGAGATCAGCCGTGACCAAACGCACGTCTGCCAAGTACAAAATTGACCGCCGCATGGGCGAAAACATCTGGGGCCGTCCGAAGTCCCCGGTCAATCGCCGCGACTACGGCCCCGGCCAGCACGGTCAGCGCCGCAAGGGCAAACTGTCCGACTTCGGCATCCAGCTGCGCGCCAAACAGAAGCTGAAAGGCTACTACGGCGACCTGACCGAGAAGCAGTTCCGCCGCATCTACGGTGAAGCCGAGCGTGTCAAAGGCGACACCGGTGAAAACCTGATCGGCCTGCTGGAGCGCCGTCTGGACGCGGTTGTCTATCGCGCCAAGTTCGTGCCGACCGTCTTTGCTGCCCGCCAGTTCGTGAACCACGGCCACGTGAAAGTGAACGGCAAGCGCGTCAACATCCCCTCCTACCGTGTGAAGGAAGGCGACGTGATCGAGGTCCGCGACAAGTCCAAGCAGCTGGCTGTTGTTCTGGAAGCCACCCAGCTGGCTGAACGTGACGTGCCGGATTACATCGACGCCGACCACTCCAAGCTGACCGCAACCTTCGTGCGCGCACCCGGCCTGTCCGACGTGCCCTACCCGGTTGTGATGGAACCGAACCTGGTCGTCGAATTCTACGCCAAGAACTAAGCCGCTGCCCGATGGGCATCTGCGAAGGGGCTGCCTGCGGGGCGGCCCCTTTTTCGTTGGGCAGGTCACGCGGCTTTGATGGCGGCGGGCGAAAAGCAATTGTGTTTTCCTGCGGCGGCGCAATATCCTTGGAAAACGCCGGCGCAGCTGCCGGCACACCGGGGAGACCAGAATGAAGAATATCATAGCCGCATTTGCCGCCGCGGCCTTTATGGCAGGTGCCGCGGCTGCCGCGCCACTGAAACTCACGCCGGCCAGCCCGCAGCCCAAGGGGCTGAAGCCGGGCCTGTCGGTCAGCTATGCCTACCCTAAAGATGTGAAAACGCTGCGGGGCGCGCAAAAGGCGCTGGACGCCGGCGCCGAGCGCGGCCCGGCGCTGAGCGGTCTGGACTACCGTGATTCGAACCGCGGCGAGCCGGTGCTGACCGCAAAGCAGGATGAAATGGTTGCCGCCGATATCCGCGGCTTTGTGCGCTTTGACGCACCGGGCATCTACACCATCGACTTTCTCACCAACGACGGTATCCGCGCCACAGTCGGCGGCAAGGTGGTCGGCAAGTTCGACGGCCGCCAGACCTGCCAGGAGACTTTTGCTGAAGAGGTCGAGGTGCCGCAGGCCGGATGGTACCCGATCCAGGTGCTCTACTTCCAGCGCCTGAACACCGCCTGCCTGCATATGCGCGCAGGGCCCAAAGGCCAGCGGGTCACCTGGATGCCCAACGCCGCCTTTGGCCACTGAGGCTGAAACAGGGCTCTGGCCCTGTTGTTCATCTTTTCGACAATACTCCGGGGGGCCGGCGGCCGGTCCCCGGCGTGCGGCCTGTCCCCGGCGTGCGGCCTGTCCCCGGCGTGCGGCCTGTCCCGGCCGCCTGTCATAGCGGCAGCGGCCGCCCTTCAGCGATGGCCTCCATCGCGAAATAGGACGTGACACTGTCCAGCTCCACGCCTTCGATCAGCCGCTGGTAGACCCGGTCATAGCTTGTCATGTCCTGGGTCACCACTTTCAGCTGATAGTCGTAATCGCCGCCGATCCGGTGAAAATCCACCACTTCGGGAATGGTCAGCACGTGGCGGCGGAAAGTCTGCAGCCAGTCCGCTGAATGGTGCCGCGTCCGCAACATCACAAAAACCACCAGGTCCAGCCCCAGTTTTGCCCGGTCCACGCGCGCGGTGGACCCTTGCAGAATTCCCTTTTCATTCAACGCCTTCAGCCGCCGCCAGCAGGCATTTTGCGACAGGCCCACCCGGTCTGCCAGCTCGCGCTGGGACAGGCCGCCATCCTGTTGCAGCGCCTTCAGGATCATCTTGTCAATCTGATCTGTAATATCGGTCATAGTCCGATCATATGACACATCATTAGGGTGATCTATTCAAATATTGCGAAGGTTTTCGCGGCAGTTTTCGCTCAGACTGGTGGGGCATAGACAGGAGGCCGCCCCATGACCCTCGCCGATTTTGAAACCGCCCTGCGCGCCGCTGCCCGTGACGGCAGCCTTGAGAAAGGCGTGATCGGCGATGGCACCATGATCCCCGGCCTCGATGGTGATGTGGCGATGGTCTATGCCGATTACGTCGCCTCGGGCCGCGCCATGCGGCAGGTGGAAGACTTCGTCACCGAAAGTGTGCTGCCCTTCTACGCCAATTCCCACACCGAGGCCTCTTACTGCGGCTCCTACATCACCCGTATGCGTCAGGAGGCGCGCGATGTGATCGCCCGTCTCTGTGGCGCTGAGGAACAGGACAAGGTGATCTTCACCGGCTCCGGGGCAACGGCCGGCCTCAACCGGCTGGTCAGCCTGCTGGGGGTGGAAAAGGCCAACCGCCCGGTGGTCTTCATCGGCCCCTACGAGCATCACTCCAACATCCTGCCCTGGCGCGAGAGCAAGGCCACCGTGGTGGAAATCCCGGAAGATGCCGCAGGCGGGCCGGATCTGGCCGTGCTGGAAAAGGCGCTTGCGGAATACAAGGACTGCGACCTGAAGATCGGCAGTTTCTCGGCCGCCTCCAACGTTACCGGCATTGTCACCGATCCGGATCCTGTCAGCTGCCTGCTGCATGAACACGGCGCGCTGGCGGTCTGGGACTATGCCGGCGGCGGCCCTTACCTGCCGATCGACATGGGGCAAAAGGGTGGCGCGCGCAAAGATGCGGTTGTGGTCTCGCCGCATAAATTCCCCGGCGGCCCCGGTGCCACCGGCGTGCTGATCGTCAACGGCGCGGCCGTGCGCCAGACCTGTCCCAGCTGGCCGGGCGGCGGCACCGTCAGCTTTGTCTCTCCTTGGGCGCATGAATACTCCGGCAACTTGTCCGCGCGCGAAGAGGCCGGCACCCCCAATGTGATCGGCGACATCCGCGCCGCCTTGGCCTTCCTGGTGAAGGACGCCATGGGCGAGGCTGAGATTGCCCGCCGCGAAGACAAATACACCGCCATGGCCTGGCAGGCCTGGGGCGGCAACCCGCAGCTGGAGATCCTCGGCCACAGGGAGGCGAAGCGCCTGCCGATTTTCTCCTTCATGGTGAAGGGCGCGTCCGGTCAGCCGGTGCATCAGCAGCTGTTCACCCGCATGCTGAGCGACGTCTACGGCATTCAGGCCCGCGGAGGTTGTGCATGTGCCGGGCCTTACGCGCACCGGCTGCTGGGTATTGAGCGCGCCGAATCCGACCAGCTTTTTGCCGATCTGCAGGCGGGTGAGGAGATGAAGAAGCCCGGCTGGGTGCGCCTGAACTTCGCTTATATGATGGATGAGGACACGGTGCGCTTCATCCTCAACGCCGTTGCAGAACTGGCCGCAAGGGCGGAAGAGCTGGCCGCACGTTATGACGTGGACGAACCCACGGCCCGCTTCAAAGCCAAAGCCGCCTGATCTTGGCCTTCCCCTGACGCCGGGGGAGGGGTATGAGGGTCTCCGGACAAGGAGCCCGAATTTGACATGACCAGGATCACACCGCAGCCCGGCATTATGGACATCGCTCTCTATCAGGGCGGAGCTGCCCATGTGGCGGGGGTGAGCAACGTTGTGAAGCTCTCCTCTAACGAAAACCCCCTGGGGCCAAGCCCGCGCGCCATTGCGGCGATGCAGGATGCCGCCGCAAACATGCACCGTTATCCCAGCTCGGATCACGGCTCCTTGCGCGCGGCTATTGGTGAGGTGCACGGGCTGGATCCTGACCGCATCGTCTGCGGCGCCGGCAGTGACGAAATCATCGCCTTTTTGTGCCAGTGTTTTGCAGGCCCGGGGGATGAGGTTCTGTATACGCAGCACGGGTTTGCCATGTACCGGATCAGCGCGCTGGCCGCAGGTGCCACCCCGGTCGAAGTGACCGAGCGCGAGCGCTGCGTCGACGTGGACGCCATTCTTGCGGGCTGCACCGAACGCACCCGCCTCGTGTTCATCGCCAACCCGGCCAATCCCACCGGCACCATGATCAGCGAGGGCGAGGTCGCCCGGCTCGCCGATGGTCTGCCCGATCAGGCGCTGTTGGTGCTGGATGGCGCCTATGCGGAGTTTGTCGAAGGCTATGATGCCGGCGCCAAAGTGGTCGAGGCGCGCGGCAACGTGGTGATGACCCGCACTTTTTCCAAGATCTATGGTCTGGGCGGCGCGCGTGTCGGCTACGGTTACGGTCCGAAAGCGATTGTGGACGTGCTGAACCGGGTTCGCGGGCCGTTCAATGTCTCGATCTCCGGTCTGGCCGCAGCCGAGGCGGCGGTGCGGGACACTGATTACACCGATCACTGCCGGGCCGAGAACGCCAGATGGCGCAGCTGGCTGGCCGAGGAACTGGCCGCTGCCGGGGTGCCCTCGGACACCTCCTGCGCCAATTTCGTCCTGGCGCGTTTCGCCAGCCAGGGTGAGGCCGAAGCCTGTGATGAGTATCTGAAAACCCAAGGACTGATCGTGCGCCGGGTGGCTGGTTACGGCATCGCCAACGGGCTGCGCATGACCGTTGGCGATGAAGACAGCTGCCGCCGTTTGGCTGCCGCCGTGAAGACATTCAAGGACATGCGCACATGAGCAAGCCGGTCTACAACCGCATCGCCCTGGTCGGGCTGGGGCTGATCGCTTCTTCGATGTTCTGGGCGATCAAACGCGCAGGGCTGGCGGGCGAGGTCACCGGCTATGCCCGCAGCGATGCAACCCGGTCCAAGGCGCGTGAAATCGGTCTCTGTGACCGGGTCTGCGACAGTGCGGCTGAAGCTTGCGAAGGCGCCGACCTGGTGGTGCTCTGCGTGCCGGTAGGGGCCATGGGCCCGGTGATGGCAGAGATTGCCCCGGTGCTGAAACCGGGCGCGACCGTGTCGGACGTCGGGTCCGTGAAAGGCCATGTGATCGACGCGGTGCAGCCGCATATCCCTGAAGGCGTGCATTTTGTTCCCGCCCACCCGCTGGCGGGTACCGAACATTCCGGGCCGGAATCCGGCTTTGCCGAGCTCTACGACAACCGCTGGTGTCTGCTGGTGCCGGTTGAAGGCACGGACCCCGACGCTGTGGCTGCCCTGCGCGCGCTCTGGGAGGGCATGGGCGCAAATGTGGAAGAAATGGACGCCGACCATCACGACCTGGTGCTCTCGGTGACCAGCCACACGCCGCACCTGATTGCCTACACGATGGTGGGCGTGGCGGATGACCTGCGCCGGGTGACGGACAGTGAGGTGATCAAATATTCAGCCGCTGGTTTCCGCGATTTCACCCGTATCGCGGCCTCGGATCCGACAATGTGGCGCGACGTCTTCCTGACCAACAAGGACGCCACGCTGGAAATCCTCGGCCGGTTCACCGAAGAGCTGTTTGCCCTGCAGCGCGCCATCCGTACCGGCGACGGCGATATGCTGCACGATTATTTTACCCGCACCCGCGCCATTCGCCGCGGCATCATCGAAGCGGGCCAGGACACGGACGCGCCGGACTTCGGCCGCGCCCACGGCAAATGAACCTGCGCGGCGCAGCCCTGGCGCTGGCGCTGCTGGCAGCT
>CAJXHQ010000171.1 GCA_913054485.1 uncultured Paracoccaceae bacterium | reverse complement strand
CCGCATTGCCTGCGGCTGCGTCCGACTTCAGCGCGCTGGCGCGGGTGATCCCCGCCCCATTGCTTTGACCCACCTCAAGGCGCGCCACCGGCGCGCCTTTTAGCATCGGCACACTTCTGGTTGCTCTGAAGGAGGCGCGATGCTGCAGGCCCTTGGCGGACTTGGACTGTTTCTGGTGGGCATGTCGATGCTCACCGAAGGTTTGCGCGCCCTTGCGGGCGAACGCCTGCGCCGCTTGCTGCGCCGCTCCACCTCCAGCCCGGTACGCGGCGCGGCGGCGGGGGCCGTGGCCACCGCAATGGTGCAATCCTCCAGCGCCACCACCGTGGCCGCCGTCGGGTTCGTGGCCGCGGGGCTGATGAATTTTCAGCAATCCCTCGGCATCATCTTCGGTGCAAATATCGGCACCACGCTTACCGGCTGGATGGTGGCCCTTGTGGGCTTCAAACTGGACCTCGGTACCGCCCTGCTGCCTTTCATCCCTGCCGGGGCGCTGCTGCGGCTGTTCGGGCGCGGACGCTGGAAGGCGCTTGGCTGGGCGCTTGCAGGCTTTGGCGTGCTGTTCCTTGGCATCGGCCAGCTGAAGGAAGGCATGGAGGCTTACCGCGGTCTGGTCTCGCCCGAGACCTTCCCCGCTGACACGTTCGGCGGGCGGCTGAAGCTGGTGGGGCTGGGCATCACAATTACAATTGTCACGCAATCCTCCAGCGCCGGGGTGGCCAGCGCGCTGGCGGCGCTGGCGGCGGGGGCTGTCACATTTCCGCAAGCCGCCGCACTGGTGATCGGCATGGATGTGGGCACCACGTTCACTGCCGCGATTGCCGCCCTCGGCGGCACCACCGCGGCCCGGCGGACCGGCTTTGCCCATGTAATCTACAACCTGCTGACCGGCATCATGGCCTTCCTGCTGCTCTACCCGCTGGGCTGGGCCATTGCCGCGCTGGCAGAAACCGGCACCTCTTTTGACCCGCAGGTGGCGCTGGTCGGCTTCCACAGCGCCTTCAACGCGCTTGGCGTGCTGCTGATCCTCGGCGTCACCCCAGCCTTTGCCCGGCTGGTGCAGCGCCTTGTGCCCGGAGAGCCGGGGTTTGCCGCCGGGCGTCTCGACCGCCAGCTGCTGAGCGACCCGGAGGCCGCTGCCGGCGCTGCAGAGGCCGTGGTTCTGGACATTATGCGCAGCCTTTCAGAGGAGCTCGCCCGCAAGCTGGGCGGAGATGCTGCCGCCCGTGAGGACCCGCGCCTGAAAGCCGCCGTGCGGGACTGCCGCGGTTTTCTGGCTGCGGTGCAGCCTGCAGCAGGCAGCCCCGCGCAAACGCGGCGAGAACAGCTGCTCCACGCGCTTGATCACCTTGACCGTCTGCGCCGCCGCGCCAAGCAGACCGCCCGGATTGCCGCACTGAAAGGCGATCCTGCCCTGTCGGCCCAAGCACAGGACATGGCGGATCTGCTGCAGGCCCTGCCAACGAGCAGCAAAGAACAAGCCACAGCCGCAAATGCCCTGCGCAAGACACTGCGCACCTTCCGCGAAGACTTCCGGAAAGCAGCCATCGGCCGCACTGCCGCGGGGGCGCTGCCGCCCGGCACGCTCACCCTGCAGCTGGACAGTGCCCGCTGGCTGCACCGCTCCGCCTATCATGTGTGGCGCGCTGCGGCACATCTTAATGGCTGCACGGAAGAAAACGCACTGGAAGAGGACACAGACGAGATTGATTAAAAACATATTTTGGTATATTTTCGGGAAGGTTTATTAACTATTTAATGATTAATCAGTCGCGTTACGGATTAAATATTTCAGGCTTTTTTACGCCAGTCCATTTCTGTAACATAACAGGGACCAGCCGATGGCGCCTGACGACAAAGCCGATTTTCTGAACCCGCCGCCGTTCATGTATTTCTTGTCACGCTTTGTGGCCTCTTTCTTGCTCATCCTAGCAGCCAAAAACGCATATCTCGGCAATCTTGCTCTGACCGCCGCGCTCTCCATGCTGGTGCTGGCCTTGAGCCTGGACATCCGCGCCAGCAAAGCCGGAATCCCCTTGCCTGTGCCCGTGCCTGTCTTCTTGGCCCTGCTCGGGTTCACCATACTTTTTGCCGCCTATAGCAACGGGCCAACGCGGGTATTCTGGGCCTTTCCAGCCGTTGTTGCTGCCTTTTTTGCCAGCTCCCGGCGCACCGCCATCACTTTTGCCGCGATGACCGGCACGGGGCTCGCCGCGCTGGCCTACTGGCAAGAGGCCCCGGACCAGGCTATCCGGTTTACCGCTGCCCTGTTCCTGACCACCCTGTTCCTCGATCTGGTCACCAGCCAGCTGAAGGCGCTTCAGATGCAACTGCAGGAGGCCAGCCACCGTGATCCGCTGACCAATTGCTTCAACCGGCGCTTTCTGGAGCTGACCGCGCAGCGCATGGCGGCGCGCAAGCCGGACATGCGGCGGCCAGGCCCGTCGCTGGTGCTGATCGACATCGACCACTTCAAACAGATCAACGACACGCAAGGCCATGTTGCCGGCGACCGCATTTTGGTGCGCATCGCCGATATTATCCGCCAGAAAGCAGAGGCCGAAGACCTTCTGTTCCGGGTCGGCGGTGAAGAATTTGTCCTGATCCTGCCGGATGCGGATCTGCCGGCCGCACGCCGGTTGGCCGAACGAATCCGCGACGGTGTCTCCGATTCCCGTTTTCCGGTTGAGGGTCGCATCACCGTCAGTCTCGGCGTTACCCTCTATGACACCCGCCAGCCGCTGGTCAGCATTTTGGAAGCCGCCGACCGGCTGCTCTATGCCGCCAAACGCGGCGGCCGTAACCGGGTCTGCGCAGAGGATCCGGCCGGGGCGGAAACCGTCTGAGCGTTCAGACCCACTTGGCCATCGGCGGCAGGCTCATTAGCACGGCATTGGCGTCATGGCCGGTCTCCAGCCCGAATTTAGTACCGCGGTCGTAGACGAGGTTGTATTCCGCATAAAGCCCGCGGTGCACCAGCTGGGCGTCCTTGTCGGCGTCCGACCAATCCTGCACCCGGCGTTTCTCCACCAGCGGCACAAAGGCCGGCAGGAAGGCACGGCCGATATCCTGCGTCAGCGCAAAATCCGCCGCCCAATTGCCGCTGTTCTGGTCATCCATGAAGATGCCGCCCACGCCGCGCGCGCGGTTGCGGTGCGGGATGTAGAAATACTCATCCGCCCATGCCTTCAGGCGCGGGTAGTGATCCTCGCCGTGCGGGTCCAGATGCGCCTTTTGCAACCTGTGGAAATGGGCCGTGTCTTCGTCATATTCGATGCAGGGGTTCAGGTCCGAGCCGCCGCCGAACCACCAGGCATGCGGGGTCCAGAACATGCGGGTGTTCATGTGCACGGCCGGCACATGCGGGTTCTGCATATGCGCCACCAGTGAAATACCAGAGGCCCAGAACCGCGGGTCATCCTTCATGCCGGGGATGCCCTTGCGCGCCGCCATGGCGTTCTGGGCGCGTTCACCCAGGGTGCCATAGACCTCGGAGACATTGACACCGACCTTCTCAAACGCCCGGCCGCCGCGCATCACGCTCATCAGCCCGCCGCCGGCGTCGCCGCCATCGGGCGCGCTGCGGCTGGTTTCCGTGACTTCAAACCGGCCCGGCGCCTGATCGCTGAGCGGGCCCTCGGCGTGGCTGTCTTCCAAACCTTCGAAAGCCGCCACGATCTGGTCGCGCAATGTGCGGAACCAGGCCGCGGCCTCCGCCTTTTCCGTTTTCATTTCAGCGGTCTGAGCTTCGGTCATCAAATTCGTCTTTCAATCAGTGTACGGGTGCCGTCACCGGGTCCAGCAAGGTGCGGCCGCCGTCCAGGGTCATGATCTGACCGGTCATGAAACCGGCCGCATCGGAGGCCAGGAACTGCGCCGCATCGGTCAGTTCGGTGGGTGAAGCCACCCGGCCCAGCGGCGTGTGGTCTTCCACGTCTTGGCGGTAGCCGCGGTTGTCCTTCAGGATTTCTTTCATCGACGCCGACATGACCGACCCGATGGCGATGGAGTTCACCCGGATCCGCTTGGGCGCCAGCGCCACCGCCAGCGAGCGGGTCATCTGATCCATTGCCGCGGTGGCAATGGCATAGCCCATCAGCTCCGGGTGCGTGCGCCGCGCCGCAATGGATGACAGGTTGATGATCGAGCCCAGCGGGCTCTCATCATCCTCGTCGCGTTCCTCGCCCTGTTTGATCATCCGGCGGGCCACCTGCTGGCTCAGCCGCAGGGTGGGCAGCGTGCTCTGGTTCAGAAGCATGCCGACGGTGTCATCATCAGGGTTCAAGGGGTCGCTCTGCACCACTTGGCGCGCGCCGTTGACAAGGATGTCGACCTGATCAAAGGCATCCAAGGTCGCGGACAGCAGATTGGCAATCGTCAGCTTCTCGCGCAGGTCGCCGCCGAAAAGCCGGATATTGCTGTCCTCGGGCTGCTCGCCCATTTCCTTGGTCAGTGCCGCCTCATCCATGTCGGCAAACATCACATTGGCACCGGCCGCCGCGAACTGCTTGCCTATGGCGAGCCCGATGCCGCTGCAGGCGCCGGTCACGATGGCGGTCTTGCCAGAGATCGAAAAGGACATATGTCACTCCGTCCGGGGGCTTTTACGGCAGGTTAGACCGCAATTGGTGAGTCGGAAATCCGTTTTTGACTGGCTCAGCGGCGCGTTTTCCGCGGCCTTGAGGCGTGCAGCACCTTGAACCGGTTGTCACCTGCGGCCTCCTCTACTGCGGCAAACCTTGCCTGCAATGCCTCCTCGTAGGGCAGGTGCCGGTTGGCGACCAGCCACAGGTGGCCGGCCCCGGTGAGCCCGCGGGCCGCCGCCTCGATGAAAGCCTGACCCAGCGACGGCTCGGCCGCGCGTCCTGTGTGGAAGGGCGGGTTCATCACCACGGTGTCCAGCGGCTCTGCCGCTTTCCAGCTGCGGGCATCAGCCCAGTGAAACTGCGCCCGGGGGTCCTGCACGTTGAGCATGGCGCAGTCCAGTGCCGTATGGCTGGCCTCCACCAGGTGCAGGGTCTCAGGACCTTCGCGCTTCAAGACCTCTGACGCCAGATAGCCCCAGCCAGCCCCTAGATCCGCCACCCGGCGGCCCAGTTTTGGCGGCAAACTGTCTGCCAGCAGGCGTGATGCCGGGTCGATCCCGTCAGCCGAGAACACGCCCGGCGCAGTGGCAAACCCATCCGCTTGCGCGGGCTGCGCCAGCCAGTCAGAAAGCTCAGCACCTTCGATCCAGAAAATCTTGCCGTGCGCTTTGGAGATCGCCGCAGAAGGAGCAGCCCGCTTCTTCAGCTCTTTCAGGATCGAATCAATTCCGTCGGTTTTGGCCCCGTCAATCAGCACCGCGCCATCAGTCACCGCGGCGGCCTCGGCCACCAATGCGCGGGCCAGCGGCTTGGCGCGCGGGATGAACACCACGCTGGCCGCCGCACGGGTGCCCTGCGGCAGCGCTGCATGGCAGTCATAGCCCTGCCCGGCAAAATGATCGTGGTCGGGGCGGAAGGGCTGGACGATCAGAACCCGGTCCTTGGGCAGGACCGACAGGTCCTGGGCAGCGGTCGGGTTGAACACGGCAATAACACCGGATTCGGGCAGCGCAAGGGTGCCCGGCTCCAGGGCCAGCGACAGGCGTTGAGACATCTAAGTGACGCTCCTTAGTCTTCTTTTTCCATGGTGCATTGCAGCGGATGCTGATGACGGCGGGCGAAATCCATCACCTGCGCCACCTTTGTTTCAGCGATCTCGTGACTGAACACGCCGACCACGGCAAGCCCTTTCTTGTGCACTGTCAGCATGATCTCGAAAGCCTGCGCATGGGTCATGCCGAAAAAGCGCTCCAGCACCATCACGACAAATTCCATCGGCGTGTAGTCATCGTTCAAGAGCATCACCTTGTAACGCGGCGGGCGCTGCGTTTTCGGCTTGGTCTTGGTCATGACGCCGGTTTCAGACTCGTCCTCCGGCATGTCCGCCATCATCAGGGGCTCAAGATGCATCTGCTGGTCTATCCGCTTTGGGCTTGGAAAATCTGTAACCGCTTATATAGCTTTTCCAACCAAATGGAAAAGAGGGCGCGCATAGGGCCATGAGCATGAATTTGACGACAATTGGTTTTGATGCCGATGACACGCTCTGGCACAATGAGCGGTTTTTCCGGGTGACACAGGACCGGTTTGCGGAGCTGCTGCTGGACCATTGCCCGCCAGGGCTGGACCGCGACGGGCTGGACGCGCGGCTGCTGGCCGCCGAGAAGCGCAATATCGGCCATTACGGCTACGGGGTGAAAGGCTTTACCCTGTCGATGATTGAAACCGCCATCGAGGTGACCGAAGAGCGGGTGCCCGCCTCCGTCATCCAGGAGCTGATCGTGGCCGGGCAAATGATGCTCTCCTACCCGATTGAGCTGCTGCCGCATGCCCGCGCGGCAGTGGAGGCCGTGGCCTGTCGCTACAAGGTCGTGCTGATCACCAAGGGCGACCTTCTGGACCAGGAGCGCAAGCTGGCGCAATCCGGCCTGGGCGATCTGTTCGATGCGGTGGAAATCGTCTCGGAAAAGACGCCTGAGGTCTATGCCGGGATCTTCAGCCGTCACGGCGAGGGTGCCACCCGGGCGCTTATGGCGGGCAATTCCATGCGTTCGGATGTGGTGCCCGCGGTGGAGGCCGGCGCCTGGGGGGTTTACGTGCCGCATGGCGAGATCTGGGAGCTGGAACAGGCCGCTGCCCCGGCAGACGCGCCGCGTTTTCGCGAAATTTCCGACCTTGGCGCGCTGCCTGCTCTCGTGGAAGAGATCGGCTGACAGGCAGGGAGGCTCTCCCGCCC
>CAJXHQ010000170.1 GCA_913054485.1 uncultured Paracoccaceae bacterium | reverse complement strand
TGGACGCAAAACCGGGCGTGTTCTGCGCCGGCGAAATGCTGGATTGGGAAGCCCCCACCGGAGGCTACCTGCTGACGGCTTGTTTCGCCACCGGGCGTTGGGGCGGGCAGCATGCGGCCCGGTGGCTGGCCCAGGAATATTAACCCGCCCGTAAGCCCCCCCCTGAAGCAACCTGAGCCTGAACCCTGCCGCAAGCGATGCCCGGGTCTTTCATCTTTTCTGAAATACTCCGGGGTGAATGCACCGCAGGTGCAGAGGGGCAGAGCCCCTCGGGCTATGGCGCGGGCGCCTTTCAGCCCTCGCCCATGGCCTTGACGCGTTTGAAGGCGTCACGGCCGCGGCAGCGCTTGCCATAGTCCTTAATCGCCTCTCCGCCAGTGGGAAATTTCGCGGTCAGGGCCCAGTTCAGACAATGGGTCAGCACGATATCCGGCAGCGAGAAAGCATCCCCCATCAGGTAGGGCCCCTCCAGCGTTTCCTCGATGCGGGCGAGGTTGGTTTCGAATTCCCAGATCAGTGTTTCCTTGATCTGTGGCACCCGTTTTTCTTCCGGCAGGATGAAAGAGTTGCGGGCAGCGGTCCACAGCAGCGAATCCAGTTCGTCCACAATCTTGAAAGTGGTGGCGTCCTGATAGGCGCGTGCCAGCGTGCCGGAAGGCGCGGTCAGCATGGCGTGCTTGTCGGCAAGATAGGTCATGATCGCCACTGAATCGGTGATGATATGCTCGTCTTCCATGAAGACAGGGATCTTGCCCGAGGTGTTGCGCTCCACCACCGGGTCGCTGTGCGGCGGGGTCGGGTAGTGGCTGTATTCCAGCCCCATTTCCTCCAGCGCCCAAAGGACACGGAAAGTGCGAGTGTAGACGCTGCCGAAAACGGTGTACATGCGGGGTCTCCCATAATTTGCAGGCGCAGCATCGGGAGGCCGCGCAGCAAGGTCAAGCGCTTAGCGCGGGCGCCCCAGCATGGCCAGCCGGATCAGCGCGCGTTCCATCAGCGCCAGCGCAGGCGCCGTCTGCCCGGCGGAGCGCAGCTGCAGGTCGGTGTCGGTCAGCACGGTGAGCGCGGTTTCCAGCCGCTGCGCCCCCCAGGCTTGTGCCTGCCGCAGCATCCGGTCGCGCCGCTTGCCGTAGAGCGGCGGGCGCAAAGCCCCGATGCCCTGACCCGGGCCGCCGGGGTGGGCGGCGATAGCAAACAGCGTGCGGAAATGCCGGGTCGCCATGATGCAGAGCGTCACCGCAGCGGTGCCCTGCGATTGCAGGCGGCGCAAGAGCGGGCCGATCTCGCCGGTGCGGCCCTCGGCCACCACGTTCAGGATGTCATCCAATGCGGCTTCGGTGGATTGCGGGGCGACCGCGCTGATGTCCTCCAGAGAGAGCGGGCTGTCGTCCTGATACTTATAGAGTGCCAGCTTTTCGATCATGCGGGAAAAGTCGCCGGGGCCGATGTCATTGGCAATGTCGGTCAGGGCTGACATGCTGTCCGCCGGAACGTTGCGGATGCTCTGCTCGCCCAGGATCCGTTCGATTTCGGCGCGCGAGGGGGGATCGTCGTAGATACCGGTGGCAAAGGCATTAGCGTGGCCCTCGAAGGCCTTGCGCATCTTGGATGAGGCTTTCAGCGCTCCGGCTGTCACCACGATCTGTGCATCACCGGGCGCCCAGTCTTCCAATGCAGCCAGCAGGGCCGGCGTGGCGTGTTCGGTGGCCTCTTCAACCAGCACGGCCCGCGCACCAGGGAAGAATCCGACAGCTTTCACCGCATCCAGCAGCATGGCCGGGTCTTTGCGCAGCTCTGCCCCCGCCATGCGGGTGAGGCGCATCTCCTCTTCGGCACCAGGGCCGAGCAGAGCGGCCAGCATCTGCTGGCGTTTCAGCGAGACGCGCATCGCGTCGGCGCCATAGATCAGAAGGCCCGTCTTGTCCGGGTCGGGGCGGGCGAAATATCCCTCGGCCTCGCGCGGGCTCAGCTTCATGCGCCGTCCAGGTCAGTAAGGAAGAGTTCTGTCGTGATCTGATCGGCCAGAATCACCATCAGCCGCAAATGCGCGTCGCGCTCCCCGGCCAGGGTTTCTACGGTGCTTCCGGTGGCGGAGTAGCCGGTGAAATTATCCACCTCGCCGCTGGCCGCCACGGAGCCGTCAGACGTGCGCAGCAGCCTGTAGCTGGCGGTCCCGGTCAATGCGTAGCGGGTAATCTCGTTGTCGCGGGTGAAAGCCTGGCCGTTGTCGGTGGTGCGCAGCTTCAGTTCCAAAGTGTAGCTGCCGCCGCCGCGGCCGAGGCGCTGTTCCAACTCGCGCACCAGCGCGTAGCTGTCCGATTCGCTGTCGGTATCGGTTTCCTCCGGGGCCTGCACCAGCACGTTGCCATAAAGCGCCGTGCCATTGCCCCCCGGCCCGTAGACCGGGGTGAAGCCGCAGGCGGCAAGCGCCAGCGGCAGCATCAGCAGGGTTCTGCGGTTAAGCAACGACATTCACGATCCGGCCCGGCACAACGATCACCTTTTTCGGGGCGCCGCCATTCAGCACCCGCTGTACAGCTTCGTGTGCCAGCGCGATCTTTTCAACCTCTGCCTTGTCCATGTCCTTGGGCACCGAGATTTCAGCCCGGCGCTTGCCGTTGACCTGTACTGGCAGGGTGACGCTGTCCTCGACCAGCATCGCCGCATCGGCAACCGGCCAGGGGGCCGTGGTCGCCAGGCCGGTCCCGCCCAGCATTTCCCAGACAGATTCGGACAGGTGCGGGGTCATCGGCGACATCAGCTGCGCCAGCGTCTTGGCCGCCTGTTTTTTGGCCGCTCCACCCGCTTTGGATTTTGCCAGCGTGTTGGTGAAGCCATAGAGTTTGGCAATCGCTGCGTTAAAGCCGAAGCTTTCGACGCCCTTGGTCACCTCGTCGATGGCCTTGTGCATCTCGCGCAGCAGGGCCTCGTCTTCGCCGGTGGCGGCATCGTCCATGGCTGCGATCTCAGCCGAGACTCGGTAAACGCGGGAGAGGTGCTTATGTGCGGCTTCGGCACCGGCAGCGGTCCATTCCACGTCGCGTTCGGGCGGCGAATCGGAGAGCACAAACCAGCGCGCCGTGTCCGCGCCGAAGGCCGAGATGATCGAGACCGGATCGACCACGTTCTTCTTTGACTTCGACATCTTGGCCGAAGGGATAATCTCCAGCGCTTCGCCGGTGGCCTTCAGCTTGCCGTCTTCCACGTCTTCCGGAAGGTGATAGACCGGGCGGCCGTTCTCGTCGCGGGTCTGGTAAATCTCATGCGTCACCATGCCTTGGGTGAACAGCGCATCGAACGGCTCCTTGGCGCTGTCGGGCAGGTGGCCGCATATGTTCATTGCGCGGGCAAAGAAGCGCGAATAGAGCAGGTGCAGAATCGCATGCTCGATGCCGCCGATATATTGATCGACGTTCATCCAGTATTCGGCTTCGGCCATATCGGTGGGCGTTTCGGCGCGCGGGGCGGTGAAACGGGCGAAATACCAGCTTGAGTCGACAAACGTGTCCATCGTGTCTGTCTCGCGCAGGGCAGGCTTGCCGCAAGCGGGGCAAGCACAGTCACGCCATGTCTCATGACGGTCCAGCGGGTTGCCCGGTTTGTCGAAGGAGACATCGTCGGGCAGCTCGACCGGCAGGTTCTCTTTCTTCTCCGGCACCACGCCGCAGGCGTCGCAGTGGACCACCGGGATCGGGCAGCCCCAATAGCGCTGGCGCGACAGGCCCCAGTCGCGCAGGCGGAACTTGGTCACACCTTCGCCCCAGCCGTCTTTCTCGGCCAGATCGATGGTGGCGTTAATTGCCTCGTCGCCGGTCGCCTCGTCGAGGCCGGCAAAATGGCTGACCCATTTCACCTTCTGCTCTTTCGGCGGCACAAAGGCTTCGGTCGCGACCGGCGTCGAATCGTCCAGCGCAAAGAAGGTGTCCACCACGGGCAGATCATACTTGCGGCAGAAGTCCAGGTCGCGCTGGTCATGCGCCGGGCAGGCGAAGATCGCGCCGGTGCCGTAATCCATCAGGATGAAGTTGGCGATCCAGACCGGCAGCTCCCAATCGGGGTTCAGCGGGTGTTTCACCCGGATGCCGGTGTCGCGGCCCAGTTTCGGTGCGGTCTCGATGGCTTCGGCGGTGGTGCCGCCCTTGCGGCATTCGGCCAGGAACTCTGCCAGATCCGCATCGTCCGCTTCCATCGCCTTGGCGATGGGGTGGTCGGGCGAGATGCCCACGAAAGACGCGCCGTTCAGCGTGTCGGGGCGGGTGGTATAGACGGTGATCGGCTCTGCGCCATCGGTGCGCTCAAAGGCGAACTGCAGCCCGCGCGACTTGCCGATCCAGTTCTCCTGCATCAGGCGGACCTTGGCGGGCCAGTTGTCGAGGGTGTCCAGTGCGCTCAGCAGCTCATCCGAGTAATCGGAGATCTTGAAGAACCATTGTGTCAGCTCGCGCCGTTCCACCAAAGCGCCAGAGCGCCAGCCGCGGCCCGCTTCGACCTGCTCGTTGGCGAGAACGGTCATGTCGACCGGATCCCAGTTCACCACGGCGTTCTTGCGGTAGACGAGCCCCTTCTCAAGGAAATCCAGGAACAGCGCCTGCTGCTGGCCATAATATTCAGGATCGCAGGTGGCAAATTCGCGGGACCAGTCGATGGACAGGCCCAAGGGTTTCATCTGGCCGCGCATGTCGGCGATATTGTTGTAGGTCCATTCCTTCGGGTGGCCGCCGATGGCCATGGCGGCGTTTTCCGCGGGCATGCCGAAAGCATCCCAGCCCATCGGATGCAGCACGTTGTGCCCCGTCGACATCTTATAACGCGCCACAACGTCGCCCATGGTGTAGTTGCGCACGTGGCCCATGTGGATCCTACCACTCGGGTAGGGGAACATCTCCAGCACGTAGTACTTGGGCTTATCGGCGGTACGCGTGGCCTGGAAGATCCCGGCCTTGTCCCAGGCTTCCTGCCATTTGGCTTCGATGTCAGCGGCGGAATAGCGCGTCATGGCTGCGGTCCTTTGAGAATGAAAACGCCGGGCAGGGGCCCGGCGCTGGTATTACTGGGGTTTTCCGGCCGATGCCAGAGGGCGTGATGGATCAGAGCCCCTTGTCCGCAATCCGCAGTTGGCGTGCGCGCGACAGGATCGCGTTCTCCACCGCGCGGGTGGTTTCGGCGCTGGCCGGGCCGGACTTGGTCTGCAGCGCCAGGTTCAGGCTGCGCGCATCCAGCGCCGGGTCTTTGACGTGGATGGTGGCGCGGTAAGCGCGGCCGCCGCCGGGCGGCGTGCCGAAGCCGGTGACAATAATGCCGGTGAACGGGTCGACCGATTGCACGGGCAGGAAGTTCAGCACATCCAGCGAGGCAGTCCAGAGGTAGCGGTTCACCTGCACGGTCTGCTCTGCCTGACTGCGGTCAAAAGCGTCCCAGATGGTGGTGCCATCCGAGGCTGCCACGTCCTTGTCCTCCCCTTCCAGGGCCTGGCCGCGTTCCGGCGGGTTCTGAACGGAGCTCTGGCTGAAGCCGCCGCAGGCCGTTAGTGCCGAAAGGCCGAGAATCAGGGTAAGGTTTGCAATCCAGCGCATCGTCAGCTCAGTCCGCAGTTGGTTCAATTCGCGGGGTAACTCCTAGAGAAGCCGCCGGCCTGCAACAAGTATATTCTTTATAAGACTCATCCGCAGGCCCGCCTTTGCGGTCGGCAGGTTAACGGACTGTGACATCGTTGCATCAACGGAAAGGTGAAAGAAAAGCCAGATCAACGGCGTTCTTGCCCGAAGCACCCAAAAAGAGCGACACGGTTTGCGTACTCAGAGCGGTGCAGTGCTGTGCTGCCTGGGAAAGAACATCAAAACCCGAGGGAAAAATGATGAAAAAGATTCTCCTGGCTTCGACCGCGCTGATCGCAACCGCAGGCGTTGCAGCCGCAGACATCAGCCTGTCCGGCTCCGGCCGCTTTGGTCTGTCCTACCTGGAAGGCCGTGAAGACGCCGGCGCACGCGACGATACCGTGCTGTACTCCCGTCTGCGCATCAACATCGACGCATCGACCGAAACCGATGGCGGTGTTGAGTTTGGCGCGCGTCTGCGTATTCAGGCACTGAACGACGCAACCAACAACGAGCAGAACGCTGCGACCCTGAACGGCGCACGTTTCTCCGTTGCTTACGGTGGTCTGGAAGTCTACGTCGGCAACACCGGCGGCGCCATCGACAACATGAAGTTCCGCTCGGGCAACGAGCCGGGCGCTCTGTTCGAAGCTGGCCAGGGCGTTGCCCGTAACTACGGCGGTTTCGGTTACTCCTCCGGTGGTGCTGGCAACAACGCTCTGTACACCACCTACGCTGTGGGTGACGTCCTGGTGGGCGCAGGTTTCGACGACACCGCAACCGGTGAAGAAATCGACGCGTTCATCACCTACACCATGGGCAACTTCGGCGCGACCCTGGCTTACGGCCAGCGCACCGCGACCGGTTCCGACGACGAAGACACCGTCATCCTGGGCCTGGACTACAACGTTGGCGACCTGAACCTGACCGCGATCATCGGTGACGAAGACGTGAACAACGGCGGCGTCGTGACCGACGCGACCGTTTCCGACACCTTCTACGGTATCTCCGCAAACTACGCGATCTCCTCCGCGACCGCGATCCAGTTCGCCTATGGCGACGGCTCCGGCTCCGCCGACACCGACAACGTCGGCATCGGCGCAACCCACTCCCTGGGTGGCGGTGTGACCCTGGCCGGCGGTGCTGGCCAAGTTGGTGACGACACCTACGCTTCCGTTGGTGTTCGCCTGAACTTCTAAGTTCAAGCAACGCTTAGCGTTACGTTCGG
>CAJXHQ010000169.1 GCA_913054485.1 uncultured Paracoccaceae bacterium | reverse complement strand
GAACGACCAATTCCACAGCAAAACCGATTACCAGCACCAGAGCGATAAGTCCAAACAGGGTCAGCACTCCGCCCAACCCGCCATAGGCTTGGGCAAAGGTCCCAAATGCGTCGGCCTGACGTGAGAAGAGTATTGGAAGCCGAACAAAGGCAGCCTGAATGGGGCTAACAAATGCAGTCCAAAGACCTGCAATGTCGTCTACCAAACTGTCTGATCCGGCAGCAGATCCAGATTGCTGCTCAACAACCGCATCCAGTCGATCAAGCAACAGATCTCGAACTTGGTCGTCAGACATTCGGGCAACCATCTCATGAATGGCTTCGGGTGTTAACGGATCAGGTAGGGCTACGGTATCTGATGCTTCACCCGATGACGGGAGCATTGTGGATTGTGCTGATGCCGACGCAGAAACAGATAGTGTGACCAGTAAAGCAATTCCCACGATGCTAATAAAACGAGCAAAAGGCCTGAAAAACGTATTCATTTTGTCCCCTCGGAAATCGCTGAACAGGGAACAATATATTTTCCCATTGAACCTGTTGGGCGGAACCTGAATGTAAAAACTAAGTGTTGCGCCTAGTTTGCGGGAATTGACTGGCGAGGAAAAGCAAAAAAAAGGCCGAGCACTAAGCTCGGCCGAAGTCCAACAGGGAGGTATGAAGGCAGGCAATTGCCAGCGCCTTCGAGAGTGATTTAGGTTCCCTTAATCTCCCGTTCAAGGATAGAATTGTCACACCCTAATCATTGCCGCTATGCGTTTTTTGCATAGCTCAAATTTTGCCGAGTTCTTTCAGGTGTTTGCGATGTGCGATGATCTCGTTTTGGACAAAATCCCGAAAAGCGGAAATACGCCGAGAATGACGTAATTCTTCGGGATAAGCCAAGTATACAGGGACTTCGCCCGCTTGGTCGCTATGCAGAATCTGGACAAGATCCGGGGAATCTTCGGTCACATAATCTGGCAGTACACCAATTCCAAGATCATGCGACACGCCCTGCAGAACTCCGTAGTAATTGTTCACCGTAAGCAGAGACTGCGGATTGTGGGTCATGAGTTTCTGTACCAATATCGCAGCAGACCCAACTTGCGCTGATCTTGGGTTTTGGCAGATCAACCTGTGTTGCGAAATGTCGGATAACTGTTCCGGAGTTCCGTGGCGGTCTAGATAAGCGCGAGACGCATAAAGCCGCATTTTGACCGTCATCAACCGTTTGCGGATCAAATCGGCTTGGCTTGGCTCTTTCATGCGAATCGCTACATCAGCTTCTCGCATTGGTAGATCAAGCACCCGCTCTTCCAACATCAGGTCAATTTTTAGGTCTGGATATTGCTCGTACAGCTTGGTCAGGCGTGGGGCCAGCCAAAGGGTGCCAAAGCCAAATGTGGTGGTAACACGTAGCTCACCGAACACTTCCTCGTCGCTGTCGCGAATTCGCGCCGAGGCCGTTTCAAGCCGTTTCGACATTGCTACAGTGGCGTCAAACAGCAGCTCACCTTGTTCTGTTAGGATCAAGCCGCGCGCGTGTCGGTGGAATAGGGTTGCACTCAGGCTTTCCTCAAGGGCGCGAATCTGTCGGCTTACCGCAGATTGCGACAGGTTCAGTTTGTCGCCCGCGTGGGTAAGGCTACCCGCATCCGCGACCGCGTGAAATATTCTAAGCTTGTCCCAATCCATGGCCATCTCTTCTGTTCTGCTCCCGCTAACCTATATGAAATGTATCAAGGAATTCAAATTCAACTGACGTTTTGAAACGGAAGCGTGAAAAATCGCCTATACAGGTCAGCATTTATGACCTAACTTGAAGTCAGGAGAGGCAAGCTAATCGAGGTTGGGGAGACCAGGATGAGCACGCAAGATATATCGCTGAATGACAAGTATGACCTGGGCAAGTCGCCCGTCCTGTTGAACGGTACGCAGGCGCTGGTGCGGCTCATGCTGATGCAGAAGGCGCGCGACGATGCAGCCGGGCTGAACACGGCCGGGCTGGTCACCGGCTACCGCGGATCGCCGCTGGGCGCGGTGGACCTGCAGATGAGCCGCGCGGAGAAGCAGCTCAAAGACGCCAATGTTACCTTCCAATACGGGTTGAACGAGGACCTGGCTGTCACCGCTCTGTGGGGCGCGCAGCAGGCCGAGGTGCGCGACGAAGGCAAATACGATGGTGTCTTCGGGCTGTGGTACGGCAAGGGGCCGGGGGTGGACCGCTCGGGCGATGCGATCCGCCACGCCAATATGGCGGGCACCTCGACCCATGGCGGCGTATTGCTGGCCATGGGGGATGACCACACCGGCGAAAGCTCCACCGTGCTGCACCAGTCGGAATGGTCGCTGCTGGACTGCTATCTGCCCATTGTCAGCCCGGCCGGCGTGCAGGAGATCCTGGACTACGGCATCTACGGTTACGCGCTGTCGCGGTTCTCCGGCCTCTGGGTTGGCTTGAAGACTATGAAGGACACCATCGAAGTGACCTCGGTGGTGGATGCCAAACCGGAGCGGATGCAGATCGTCACGCCCGAGTTTGACATGCCCGATGACGGGCTGAACATCCGGCTGGACGATGACCGCTTCCGTCAGGAAGACCGGATCATCAATTACAAGCGCTTCGCGGCAGAGGCCTTCAGCCATGCCAATAAGATGGACAAGCGCATGTGGGGCAAGCCCGGCGCCAAGATCGGCTTTGTGGCGGCGGGCAAGAACTGGCTGGATCTGGTTCACGCGCTGAAACTGCTGAACATCGACGAAACCATGGCCGAGCGGCTGGGGATCACCACCTACAAGGTGGGGCAGGTCTGGCCGATGGATATGAAGGGCTTCAACGACTGGGCCGAGGGGCTGGACCTGATCGTGGTGGTCGAGGAAAAGCGCAAGCTGATCGAGATCCAGATCAAGGAAGCCATCTTCGACGACCGCAAGGGCCGCCGGGTCTATGGCTGGTACAAGGGCGGCGCGGGCACCATGCACCGCGAGGAACTGTTCCCCACCCGCTACGCGCTGGACCCGATCATGATTGCCGAAAAGCTGGGTGGCATCCTGATCGAAGAGGGGCGCGACACCGAAGCCATCCGTGCAGGCCTCGCCACGCTGGACGAGGCCAAGAGGGCTGATAACGCCGAGGAGCTGGCAACCCGCCTGCCGTATTTCTGCTCGGGTTGCCCGCATAATACCTCCACCAAACTGCCGGAAGGCTCGCGCGCTTATGCGGGGATCGGCTGTCACTTCATGGTGCAGTGGATGGACCGCGAGACAGTCGGATTTACCCATATGGGCGGCGAAGGCGCCAACTGGATCGGCGAAGCGCCGTTTTCCAAGCGCAAGCATGTGTTCCAGAACCTCGGGGACGGGACATACAACCACTCGGGCGTGCAGGCGATCCGTGCGGCATTGGCCGAAGGGACGAACATTACCTTCAAGATCCTCTACAATGACGCGGTTGCCATGACCGGGGGGCAAGCTGCCGAAGGCGGGCTGACGGCGCATCGCGTCGCCCATGAGCTGACGGCGATGGGCGTGCAAACCATGGCCGTGGTCTATGACGAGAAGGAAGATGTGAACGCCGCCGACTTCCCGAAAGGCATTCGGATGCATGAGCGGGCCGAGTTCATGCCGATCCAGAAGGAGTTCGAAGAGGTCGAGGGGGTCTCCGCGATCATCTACATCCAGACCTGCGCCGCCGAAAAACGCCGCCGCCGCAAGCGCGGCCTGTTCCCGGATCCGGACCAGCGCGTGTTCATCAACACCGATGTCTGCGAAGGCTGCGGCGATTGCGGGGTGCAGTCCAACTGCGTCTCCATCGTCCCGAAAGAAACCGAACTGGGCCGCAAACGGGCGATTGACCAGTCCTCCTGCAACAAGGACTTCTCCTGCCTGAACGGCTTCTGCCCTTCCTTCGTGACCGTGGAAGGCGCGGCCGTGAAGAAAGAGGCCACCGCCAGCATTGATCTGCCGCATCTGCCGATGCCTCAGCTGCCCGCGATTGATGGCACCTATAATGTGGTCATTACAGGCGTCGGCGGCACAGGTGTGGTGACCATTGGCGCTGTGATGGCGCAGGCCGCGCAGATTGACGGCAAGGGTGCTGGCATGATGGAAATGGCCGGCCTTGCCCAGAAGGGCGGCGCGGTGTCGATCCATTGCCGTCTGGCCAATGATCCCGAAGATATCTCGGCCATTCGCGTCGCCACCGGCGAATGTGACGCGCTGATTGGTGGTGATCTGGTGGTGAGCGCCGGGGCGAAGACCCTTGGCCTGACCTCCACGGGACGTACAGGTGCCGTGGTCAACAGCCACGAGATCATCACCGGCCAGTTCACCAAGGATACCGAGTTCCGCATTCCCACCGGCCGGCTGACGCTGGCGCTGGAAGCACGGCTGCGCGAACGGCTGGATCTGTTCGACGCGTCCGAACTGGCGCGGGCGGCGATGGGCGATTCCATCTTCTCCAACATGATGGTCTTTGGTGCTGCCTGGCAGCGGGGTCTCGTGCCGCTGAGCCATGAGGCGATTGAACAGGCGATTGCGCTGAACGGCGCCGCAGTGGAGCGCAACAAACGCGCTTTTGACATCGGGCGCTGGGCGGTGCTGCACCCGGAAGAGGCGGCCAAGCTGATTGCGCCTGCGGTGGTGGAGAAGCCCAAGACACTGGAAGAAAAGATCGCCTTCCGCAGTGAACACCTGACCGCCTATCAGGGCGCGCGTCTGGCGAAACGCTATAACAAGATGCTGGAAGGGATCAGTGACGACACCCTGAAAGAGGCGGTCGCCAAGGGCTATCACAAGCTTCTGTCCTACAAGGACGAATATGAGGTCGCCCGCCTGCTGCTGGACACCCGCAAGAAGGCCGAGGCGGAGTTCGATGGCGACTTCAAGCTCTCCTACCACATGGCCCCGCCGCTGCTGGGCGGCAAAACCCCGGACGGGCGGCCGAAGAAGCGCAAGTTCGCAGCAGGTACCGACCGGTTGTTCCGCCTGCTGGCGCGGATGAAGGGCTTGCGGGGGACACCGCTGGATATCTTCGGCTACACGGCTGAACGCAAAATGGAGCGTGCGCTGATCAAACAATATGAGCGCGACATGAAGGACTGGCTGCCCAAGGCGGACGAAGGCATTCTCGAACCGCTCACCGCACTGGCTGAACTGCCCTTGCAAATCCGCGGCTTTGGCCCGGTGATGCAGGCGAACGAGGCCAAGGCCGCCAAACGCCGCGAGGAGCTGCTGTCTGCCTTGCGCGCAGGCGGGCCGCAATTGCAGCAGGCGGCGGAATAAGCGCGGCGGCAACACGTGCTGTCATGACTGTGTCACAGGGACTGGGCAGAGTATCTGCCCGCCCCTACGTAACGGGCAGCATCTGCACGGAGACGACCCCAATGCCCTCGCGCCGCCAAATTGCCCGCGATATTTCCTATTCCCACTCCGGGGCCACCCGCCCGGCGCGGGCCGTGATCAGGCTGATGGAAAACACCACCGGCCGGTTGCGGCTGATCAAACGGGCAGACGGCTACGAACAGGATGTGGCCGCCGGCAAGGACTTCTGGCAGGTCATGGTGGACCGCTATGGGCTGACGCTGGACGTGGTGGGCGGCGCGCTGTCGAATATTCCGCGCGACAGGCCGGTGGTGCTGATCGCAAACCACCCCTACGGAATTCTGGATGGGCTGATGATGGGGCATATCCTGTCCCAGACCCGCGGTGATTTCCGCATCCTCGCCAATAATGTCTTCAAGAAGGCCGAAGACCTGAACAAGGTAGTGCTGCCGATCTCCTTTGATGAGACGAAGGAGGCGATGCGGCTGAACCTGCAGACCCGCAAGACGGCGCTGGATTATCTGGGGCAGGGCGGGGCCATCGGCATCTTCCCCGGCGGCACGGTCTCCACGGCGGCGAAACCCTTCTCCAAGCCGATGGACCCGGGCTGGCGCGGCTTTACTGCACGGATGATCGGCAAATCGGACGCCGTGGTGGTGCCGGTCTTCTTCGACGGCCATACCTCGCGCCTGTTCCAGATCGCCAGCCACCTGCATTACACGCTGCGGATGGGCCTGCTGATCAAGGAGTTCAAAAAGCGCGTCGACACGCCGGTGCGTGTGGTGATCGGCGAACCGCTGGAGCGGGATGTGCTGGACCCACTGGCCAAGGACAGCAAAGCAATGATGGATTTCCTGCGCAAAGCCACGTATGAGCTGTCCCCGACACCTCTCAAATCCTACGGCTACGGGTTTGAGTTCGAGGAAAAACACCGCGCTTGAGTGAGATTTATGGCTGTTGGCATCTTTGATTCCGGTCTGGGCGGGCTCACCGTCCTGAACGCCGCGCAGAAACGTCTGCCGGATGTGACCTTCCTCTACTACGGGGACAACGCCCGCGCGCCTTATGGCGTGCGTGATGCGGAAGATGTCTATCAGCTGACCAAAAACGCGGTTGAGGACATGTGGTCCAAGGGCTGCGATCTGGTGATCCTGGCCTGTAATACCGCCTCGGCGGCCGCACTCCGGCGCATGCAAGAGGAAGGCCTGCCCAAGGGCAAGCGGGTGCTGGGTGTGTTCGTGCCCCTCATTGAGGCGCTGACCGAGCGGCAATGGGGCGACAACTCGCCGCCGCGCGAGGTGGAAGTGAAACATGTGGCGCTCTTTGCAACACCCGCCACTGTGGCCAGCCGCGCCTTCCAGCGCGAACTGGCCTTCCGCGCCATCGGCGTGGATGTGGAGGCGCAGGCCTGCGGCGGCGTGGTGGATGCAATTGAGGACGGCGACGAGATCTTGGCCGAGGCCCTGGTGCGTAGCCATGTGGACGCGTTGATGCGCAAGATGCCCAAGCCGCAGGCGGCCATTCTTGGCTGCACCCATT
>CAJXHQ010000168.1 GCA_913054485.1 uncultured Paracoccaceae bacterium | reverse complement strand
GGGGCCGTGTGCAGGCGGGCCCGGCCGGCCGCTCAGGCCTCCGGATCAAATCCTGCTTCGCGCATCAGCGCATCGGACCGGGCTTCAACCCTCTCTTCCAGCACTGCCATGAAGGCGCCACGGTCCATGCCCGGGGCAATCGGCTCCATGAACTCCACCACTGCGGTGCCGCGACGCCGGATGATGCCCTTGCGCGGCCACATCACGCCCACGTTGGTCGCCACTGGCACGCAGGTCTGGCTCAGCTGCTCATACAGGATCCCGGTGCCGATCTTGTAGTCCGCCTTCACCCCCGGTGCGACACGGGTTCCTTGCGAATAGATGATCAGCTGGCCGGCATCCTGACGGCCTTCGGCCACATCGCGCACCATTTTCTCGATCGCCGCGCCGCGCTTGCCGCGGTCGACTGAGACACAATCCAGAAGTTTGGCATATTGGCCGATCACCGGCGTCTTCAGGATTTCCTTCTTCATGATGAACTTCGCCGTCGGCAGTGCCGTGAAGATCATCATGATATCAAGGAAGCTCTGATGTTTGGCGGCAATCAAAACCTCACCCTCGGGTGGCGTGCCGCGCACCTCGCATCTGATACCCACCATCCAGCGCGCGGTCCAGAACACCCAGCGCGAATAGGTCTTGCAGCAGATCCGCGCACCGGTTTTGCTGACGATGGCCCAGGGCGCAAACAGCAGGCCGATGATCGGCATCATCAGGTAAATCTGGCCCACAAACAGCAGTGAGCGCAGCCATTGAATTGCATGCATCAGGACAGTTCCTCCAGCCGCGTCTTCGCGGCGCGGGTGGTGGCAATGAAGGCGACCAGGGCGGCCAGCGGAGGAATAACCAGCGGCAGAAGCCAGCGCCAGCCCAGAAAACCCAAGCCGGTCAGGAAGCCGCCCTCGTCCGAGGCCTCCGGCAGAAGCCAGACGCCGATCATGCCCAGGGCCACGCCAGCAGCCGCACCGGACAGGGCACGCAGGGTGAAGCGGCGCACAAAGGCATGGGCGATATAGCTGTCCAGCGCCCCCACCAGCCGCAGGACCTCGATCACCTGCTGGTTGGCGGCAAGGGCGGCATTGGCCGCCAGCGTGATCATCGCCGCTGTGGCCCCGCCGATCAGCAGGATCGAAACAATCCCCAGAAGCCGCAGCGAGCGTGCCGCCTCGACCAGCGGTTCGCGCCAGCGGGCGTGATCATCCAGCACCGCGCCCGGCACTTCCGCCGTCAGCCGCAGCTGCAGCCCGCGGGCATCATAGCCATTGCTGTCAGCCTGCACCTCGATCAGCTGCGGCACAGGCAGCGCCTCCAGACCAGCATCAGAGCCGAACCAGGGCGCCAGAAGGGCGGCCTGCTCGGCGCGGCTCAAGGGCCGGGCCTCGGCCACGCCGGGGGTCTGGCGCAGGATCTTCAGCGCCGCTTCGGTCTGGGCCGCGCGCTGATCCGCTGGCGCAGAGATGCGCAGGGTGGCGGCACGTGCCAATTCCGAGGCCCAGCGGTCCGCCAGCCGGCCCGAGGCCAGCGACAGGGCCAGGGCAAAAACGGTCACGAAAGCCATTGCCCCCGCCACAAACAGCGTGAGCTGCGCGATGAAGCCGCTGGGCGGCACCACACGGTCGGCCTGGGCATCGCCAGTGAACAGCTTGCGGATGCGCCCCTCGCTCATAGGTCTGCTCCCGCCAGCTGCACACCGCGGTTGGAAATCCGCAGCACCCGCGCCTGCACGTGCTTCTTGGCGGCCCGGATCAGGCTCAGGTCGTGGGTGGCGATCAGGACCGTCTTGCCCATCCGGTTCAGCTCTACCAGCAATTGCAACAGCCGCTGCGACATTTCCCAGTCCACATTTCCCGTTGGCTCATCGGCGATGATCACCTCTGGCGACAGGATCACCGAGCGGGCCAGAGCAGCGCGCTGGCGTTCGCCGCCGGACAGCTCCGCGGGCAGCGCATCAGCGCGTTCGGCCAGCCCGACCCAGTTCAGCAGCTCGCGCAGGTTGGTTTCCTCGGAATTGGTGTCGCGGCCCGACACGGTCAGCGGCAGGGCGATATTCTCGATCACCGGCAAGTGCTCCAGAAAGCGGCAGTCCTGATGCACCACCCCGACCCGGCGGCGCAGATTGGCGGTCTGGTCGCGGTCCAGGCCCTTGACGTCCATGTTGAATACCCGCACCCGGCCGCCAGTGGAATGCAATGCGCCGTAGCAGAGCTTCAGCAGGGTGGTCTTGCCCGCTCCCGAGGGGCCGGTCAGAAAGTGGAAGGAGCCTGCTGCCAGTTCTACCTGCACGTCTGACAGCAGCTCTCCGCCGCCGTAACTGTAGCTCACATTGTCCAGCTCGATCACGCGATTTCCCCTGTCTGCCTCCCTGTCGTTGTGCCCCAGCAGCAGGACAGTTTCAATGGCCGGTTGTTGCCGCCACACCCCGCCACCCCCGCGGGCCGCGGGGGCGGCGCGATTGACCCTTCCCCGTCCCGCGCGAAACCCCTATGGTCCCTTAGAAAAACACCTGCCGGCAGCTGCGGCGGGGCGCATGGGGATCGTGGGGATGAGGAGTGGCACATGCGGCTGACATGTCCGAATTGCGGGGCACAATATGAGGTGCCCGATGACGTGATCCCGCCCGAGGGCCGCGATGTGCAATGCTCGAGCTGCGGCAACACCTGGTTTGAAGGCGGCCCTGGACCGGAGGCCCGGGCTGAGACGCCCGCGCGCGAAGCTTCTGCCTTTGATGACTTCCCGGATCCCGGCCCGACAGGCGCGGCGGAGGAGCTTGAGCCGGAACCTGCGCCAGAGCCGGAGCCGGACCCAGCGCCTGAACAGGAACCGTTCGCGGATGAGTTTGCGGATGAGGCGGAGGAGGACTTTCCCGAAGAAGGAGAGGCCCAGCCCGCCTCTGCCCCGCGCGAGCGGAGCAAGCCCCGGCTTGATCCGGCGCTGGCGGGCATCCTGCGCGAGGAAGCCGCGCGCGAGGCGGACCTTCGGGCCGGCGGCGGGCTGGAAAGCCAAACCGAGATGGGGCTTGAACCCGCGGAACCGGCCGAGCCTGACGAAGGTGCCCGCCGCGCCCGCCAGAGCCGCGACCGCATGGCCCGGATGCGCGGCGAGAACCCAGCCGAGATCGAAGCCGAAGAGACAGGCTCGCGCCGCGGCCTTCTGCCGGACATTGAAGAGATCAACTCCACCCTGCGCGCCAGCAGCGATGCGGCCGCCCCCTCCGCACCGGCCCAGGGCGCCTCGGCGCCGCAGCGGCGCGGCGGCGGGTTCCGGAGTGGTTTCCTGCTGGTTTTGCTGCTGGCGATTGTACTTGGCGGCATCTACGCCAAGGCGCCCGAGATCGCCAAGGCTCTGCCGCAGGCAGACCCGGCGGTCAGCAGCTATGTGGCGCTGGTTGATCAGGCACGGATCTGGCTGGACGGGCAGGTACGGGCGGTGACGTCCAACTGACAGGCACTCCGCGTATTCTTAGAAGGGAACACTCTGGAAAATCCGAGTGTTCCGGGTCTTTGCGCAGCCCCTTGCTGCAGTTTAGAACCGGTCGAGCAAGCGGCGCAGATAACCGCGTTCCCCCTCGCTGCGGCCGCTCTCGTCTGATCGGCGGCGGATTTCTTCCAGCAGGTCCCAGGCCCGGCGGTAGGCACTGCCTTCGCTGAGCGCACCGCCCTCGATAGCTCCTGTTTCCCCGTCGGGGCGGTTGCGCCCCAGCGGGTCGCGCTGACCGGTCTGGCCGCCATCAGCGCGGCCCTGCTGGCTGCTGGCCGGGCCCTGCTGCTGGGCCAGCGCCTCGCCCAGTTCTCGCATGCCTTCGCGCAATGCCTCCATGGCGTCAGCCTGATTGTCGATGGCGCCTGCCAGATCATCCCGGCGCAGCGCTTCCTCAGCCCCGTCCATGGCGCGGCCGGCCCGGTCCAGTGCCTCGCGTGCGGCACGGCCCTCCTCACCGCCCAGCGGAAGCCCCTGCTGCTGGCGGCGCAATTCGTCGCGCAGGGCCTGCTGGCGGTCGGCCAGCGAACCAGCGCTGGCCCCATCCTGTTGGCCGCCGCCCAGCTGCCCGTCGGGCTACTGGCCGCCCGGGGACTGGCTGCCGCCGCCGCCCTGCCCCTGCTGGGAACCGCCCTCCTGCCCCGCGCCGCCTTCGCCGCCCTGATGGCTCTGACCGCGGCCCTGGCCGCCGTCACGGCCCTCATTGCCCTGGCTTTCACCGGCGCGCGCATTGGGGTTGAACTGTTCCTGCAAGTCGCGGAAGGCCTGATCCGACAGGCCCTGCTGTTCCCGCAATGTCTCGGCCAGGCCTTCCATGGCCTGCTGGCCTTCACCGCCGCCCTGGCCCGGCTGGCCCTGAGCGACGCGCATATTCTCCATCAGCTCCTGCAGCTCGCGCAGGGCCTGTTCGGCCTCGGCCATACGGCCCTGTTCCATCAGCTCCTGGATGCGGTCCATCATCGCCTGCAGATCGTCCTGGGTCATCTGCATGGCACCGTCGGGCATTTCGCCCCGCTCATCCTGCTGGCCTTCGGCCTGCGCCTGACGCTGCAGCTGGCGCATATAGTCCTCGGTGGCGTCGCGCAGCTCCTGCATCAGCTCGGCAATCTCCTGATCGCTGGCCCCGTCGCGCATCGCCTGGCTCAGCCGGTCCTGCGCCCGGCGCAGACGTTCCAGCGCATCGCCGATGTCGCCTTCCTCCAGCTCCAGCGCCAGATCCCAGAGCGCCTCTGCGATTTCCTCCTGCCATTCAAGCGCCAGCCCGGCAGCCGTGTATGTCTCCAGCCGCCGCAGGATCACCCGCGCGCGCAGATAGGCAGTATGGCTGCGGAACAGCCCCTCGGGCCGGTGCGACACGGTGCGCAGGATCTGGGCCACACGGCCCGCATTCGCCTTGGACCACAGAAGGTCGCGGCGCTGTTCGGCTACGGCGGCCGCCAGAGGATCAAAAAAGCGCCGCGCGGCCAGTTCAGCATGAAGCGCTGCCGCCGAACTGCTCTGCTCTGCGCCGTCCCGGGCGGTGAAAGTATAGATCACCGGCAGGTTGGCCCAGGGGTGGCGCGAGAAATCCTCGACCAGCTTGTCGGTGAAGGCAGCACGGCCGCCGGACAGGGGCAGCGGCAGATCCAGCACGATGGCGTCGCGCGGCTCGGGCGCGACGGCCAGACCGTGGCGGCGGTCCACTGCCGCTTCGTCCAGAGTGATCCGCACCTCGCCGCCGGTGACGCCGTAATCATCCGAGGCCTCAAAGGGCAATGTCATCAGCCCGTCAGCTTCCACCTCCGGCACCCCGGTCAGGGCGATCCGCGGCGGAGCATCAGGAATCACGGCCACATCCCAGCTCTGCCCGCCGCGGCCCGTCACCGCCAGATGCCCGGAGCGGGTGATGGTGAAGGCCTGTTCCGGATCAGCCGCCGAGGGCAGTTCACCGGTGCGGCCCGAGACCGTTTCATCCAATGTCAGTGCTCCGGCCTGGCCATAAAAACGCAGGGTCACACGGCTGTTGACCGGAACGGTAAGATCCGCATCATCCATGTCGTTCAGATACAGCGCCGGAAGGCCCGTATAGCGCGGCGGCTCAAGCCAGCCTTCCCAGGCGGGGCCAGCAAATTCCGCAGTGCCGCCCTGCGCGGCCTCGGCCACGGTGCTGATGCGCCAGACCGACCCGAAAATCACTGCCACAGCAAAAGCCAGCAGCGCCATATGGCGCAGAGCGTAAGGATCGGCGGAAGAGATTTGCAAATCGGGTTTCGGAGCCTGTGCTTGCGCGGCCCGCTGCGCCATCCGCGCCTGGTGGGCCTGCCACAGTGCTTCTGAAGCGGCATCGCCCGCACCGATCACCTGATCGTCCAAAAGCGCGTTGATTGGCCGGCCAGGCAGGGTTCTGTCCAGCCGCAGAACCGCCTCGCCGCGCGTGGGCAGCTGCATCCGGCGCACGCCCCAGACCAATGCGGCACCAGCAGCCAGCACGGTCAGCACCGCACCGGTCCAGACGGCTGGCACCGGCAGTATGTCCTGCAACCCGAGCATCAGCGTGGAGAGCGCCACCATCACCACCGACCCGAACGGCCAGAAAGCCCGCAGAGCGCGTTCGGCAAACAGCCCCGCCAGCGTCAGCCGCAAGGGCCAGCGCAGGCGGTTCAGCAATGTATTATCCTGGCCGGTCCAAGGGTTTCGGGCCATATGGGGCAGCGCCTCCGGTCATCGGCCCGAAACAGAATGCCTCAGAGCCACTCCGGAATGGTATCGCGGTTTATCATTTCTTCAAAGGTCGGACGCGGGCGGATAACCGCGAATTGATCCCCATGCACCAGAACCTCGGGGATCAGGGGGCGCGAGTTGTACTCGCTCGCCATGACTGCGCCATAAGCCCCGGCCGAACGGAAGGCGATCAGATCATCCGCCTTAAGCGGCGCCATGGCACGGCCCTTGGCGAATGTATCGCCGGTCTCGCAGACCGGGCCGACGATGTCATATTCCACCCGCTCCACACCCGGCTCAGCCTCCACGACCGGATCAATGTCGTGGTAAGCCTCATACATGGCGGGGCGGATCAGATCGTTCATCGCGCCATCCACGATCAGGAACTGGCGGTCCTCACCGGATTTCACGTAGATCACTTTCGACACCATCAGCCCGGCGTTGCCCGCGATCAGCCGGCCCGGCTCGATCTCGACCTCGCAGCCCAGATGGCCCAGCGTCTTCTTGATCAGCGCGCCATATTCAATGGGCAGCGGCGGTGCCTCGTTGGCGCGGGTGTAGGGGATGCCGAGGCCGCCGCCAAGATCCAGCCGGCGGATGTTATGGCCATCAGCGCGCAGCACTTCGGTCAGCTCCGCGACCTTCTTGTAGGCCAGCTCGAACGGCTCCAA
>CAJXHQ010000167.1 GCA_913054485.1 uncultured Paracoccaceae bacterium | reverse complement strand
CGCGCTTGCGCCTTGATCGAGCATTTGTGGTCCGCCTGCCGGAATTGACGGCGCCCCATATGGAGCCCGCGTTACTGGCAGCAGCCTCGGGCGGCTGGGCTGAGGTGTCTTTGCGCTGAGACAAGGTCCGCAGCCGGGCTGCGGAAACACTCTGTTTTGAAATCAAGCGCTCCGGCGCCACTCCGGCTCCAGCGGAACGGCCTCGCCCCCCGGCATCTGGAAGCGCGACACGATGTCTGACAGGCTCTGTGCTTCGTCCTGCAGAAGCTGGCTGGCGGCGGCGGCCTCTTCCGCCATGGCAGTGTTCTGCTGCGTGACCATGTCCAGCTGCGCCATGGCATCATTGATATTCTCCAGACCGGAGGATTGCGTCTGCACGCCGCCGGCAATCTCGCTCACCAGGCCGGAGACCTCGCTCACCTGACTGATGATGCCGGTCAGTGCCTCACCGGCCCGGCCGACCATGGACACCCCGTTGGCCACATGTTCCTCGCTTGCCTCCGTCAGCTCCTTGATCTGCCCTGCGGCGGTGGAGGCGCGCAGCGCAAGCGCGCGCACCTCCGACGCCACCACGGCAAATCCGGCGCCGGCCGGCCCGGCACGGGCCGCCTCAACGCCGGCATTCAAAGCCAGCAGGTTGGTCTGGAAGGCAATGTCGTCGATCATATTGATGATTTGGGAGATCTCGTTTGACGCGGTCTGAATCTCGTCCATGGCCTGCACCGCAGAGGTCACGATACCATTGCTGCGCTCGGCCTCTTCGCGGGTGTCCTGCATGGTGCGGTCGACCTTGGCGGCACTGTCCGCAGTGGCGCGCACGCCCTTGGTCAGATCTTGAATGGCGGTCGCGGTTTCCTCCAGCGTCGAGGCCTGTCCCTCGGTGCGCCCGGCCATATCGGCAGCGGAAGATTTCTGCTCATCCGCGTAGCGGCCGACGTTCTGCGCGCTGTCCACCACGTCGCCCATCGAGCGGCGCAGGTTGGCAAGCCCGCGGTTGAAATTCTCGCGCAGCGCCTCGTAGCGGCTGGTGAAAGGCTCTTCGATGTCGCAGGCCAGGTTGCCGCGCTCCAGCTCGGCCAGCGCGTCGCTCATCCGCTCGACCACCGCGGCGGTCTTGCGGGCCGCAGCGTCCTCGCGGTCCTTGGCGGCATCCGCCGCCTTCAGCTTGTCGCGGAAGCTGGTCATCGCGCGGGCCAGGTCGCCCAGCTCATCACCGCGTTTTTTACCCCTTATATCAGAGACATAATCCCCCTCTGCCAGCGCATTGGTGGCAGCACTCAGCGCCAGCAGCGGCTTGGTGATCCGGCGGGCGGCCAGCCAGGAGACGGCAATGGCACCAGCAACAGCGGCGGCGATAACCATCAGCACAGTGCGGTGAATCTCGTAGACAGGGGCCATGGCGATATCCCGTTCGGTCTCCAGCACCAGCGACCAGCTGAAGCCCTTGGCATCCACACGGCGGACCACTGCGATGGCCTGCTTGCCGCTGGAGGCGGTGGTGTTTTCATGCAGACTGTCAGTGCCCTCTGCCGCGGCCGTGATATGCGCCGCGCTGCCCAGCGGTTCACCGGGTGCAAACAGCCCCTCCTGCACCGAAGGGGTGCGGGCGGCACCATCGGCGCTCACCAAAAAGGCGTTCTGATAGGCGGGATCAAGCGTTTCCCCGAGCGCGGCCGCCATCCGGCCGGCCGAAAGCTCCACCGCCAGCTCCCCGAAAGGCGTATCCTGCCCCTTCTTGAACACCGGAATGCCTAAGAAGGCTCCGGCATCTGCCCCGCTGGGCCCGTAGGGCGCGAAATCGACCGTGACCACCTGCGAAGGCTTGGCCTTCATCGCTGCGGCAAAAACCTGCCCAAGTCCGGTTCCGGCATTTGGGCCTGCGGCAAAGCCAGTGATGAAATCCGGCTCTTTTACAACGGAATAGACCATCAGGCCTTCCTCGTTGAAGAGATACATATTGCGGTAATCCCCCAGCACCCGCGCCTTCTTGAATGTCGGGTGATAGGTGGAGTGGATCTGGCTGTAATAAGACCCGTCACCGGGATCGGTCAGCGTCTCGCTCTCCATGCCCTTAGAGGGGTTGGCCGCGATGAAATGATGCTGGAGGTAGGTGTTCGGGTCCTCTTCCAGCATGCCGATCACACGGTTGAAGTTGTTCAGCGCCCGGAAGGCGGCGGGCTGGTCGGCGGTGCGGATCAGGTCCTTGCGCACCTCGGCAATGCGGACCTCAACGGACTTCCGCGCCGCCCCTGCCGCCGTTTCGGTCAGGACATAGGCATTCTGCCGGATGTTCGCTTCGGCCATCTTGTAGACCACCGTTGAGGCCGCAACCAGGAAGGCAGCGGTCAGGGCGACCATGATCATCGGCAGCTTGAGGGCTAGCGGGAGTCGGGCTGTTGTCTTCATCACCAGTCTCACTTGTTAAACATCAACAGCAGAGCGACATGCCCGGCTTCATCAAGTGCTAACCCGCAAGGCCCTGACGAAAGCTTAAACTGACAAGTTTAGACAATCAGCCCGCCCCGGAGATGTCCGGAACGGGCTGAAATGCTGATTTCCTGAACGCTCAGGCGCTGCGCAGGAAGGCCGCGTCCAGGGCGTCTTCGCTGCCGCCGCCCGGCAGCTGGAAGCGCGAGACAATGCCGGAGAGGCTTTGTGCTTCGTCCTGCAAAAGCTGGCTGGCGGCGGCAGCCTCTTCCGCCATGGCGGTGTTCTGCTGCGTCACCATATCCAGCTGCGCCATGGCGTCGTTGATATTCTCCAGCCCGGAGGATTGCGTCTGCACCCCTCCGGCAATCTCGGTCACCAGGCCGGAGACCTCTTTCACCTGCCCGATGATGCTGGTCAGCGCATCACCCGCCCGGCCGACCATGGACACACCATTGGCCACATGCCCCTCGCTGGCGGTGGTCAGCTCCTTGATCTGCCCGGCAGCTGTGGAGGCGCGCTGTGCCAGGGCGCGCACCTCGGAGGCCACAACCGCGAAGCCTGCCCCGGCGGTACCCGCACGGGCGGCTTCGACGCCAGCGTTCAGCGCCAGAAGGTTGGTCTGGAAGGCAATGTCGTCGATCAGGTTGATGATCTGCGAAATCTCATTCGAGGCATTCTGGATCTCGTCCATCGCCTGCACCGCCGAGGTCACGACCTCGCTGGAGCGTTCCGCCTCTGCGCGGGTGCCGCGCATGGTCTGGTCCACTTTGGCCGCGCTGTCGGCAGTGGCACGCACACCCATGGTCAGATCCTGGATCGCCGTCGCGGTTTCCTCCAGCGTGCTCGCCTGGCTTTCGGTACGGTCGGCCATATCAGCAGCCGAGGCCTTCTGCTCCTGCGCGTAGCGGCCGACGTTATGCGAACTGTCCACCACATCGCCCATCGAACCGCGCAGGTTGGCCAGACTGCGGTTGAAGTTCTCGCGCAGCGCCTCGTAGCGGTTTGCAAAGGGTTCGCGGATGTCACATGTCAGGTTGCCGCGCTCCAGATCAGCCAGTGCGCCGCTCATCCGCTCCACCACAACGGCGGTCTTCTTGCCGGCCTCGATCTCACGGGCTGAGGCCTCATCCGCGGCGCTCAGCTTGTCGCGGAAGCTGGTCATGGCGCGGGCCAGATCGCCCAGTTCGTCACCGCGCTTCTTGCCGCGGATCTCGGAGATGTAGTCACCTTCGGCCAACGCGTTGGTGGCAGCACTCAGCGCGATGATCGGCTTAGTGACACGGTTGGCCGCCACCCAGGAGACTCCGGTCGCCAGCACCACGGAAGCCCCGATCAGCAGCAGCGCCATATTGCGGATATTGTTGACCGAGGCCAGCGCCACGGCACGGTCGGTTTCCAGCACAAGCGTCCAGGCAAAGCCTTCGGCCGCAACCGGTGCGGTGACCGCCACAGCATCCCAGCCGGCCGCTGCGGTTGTTCGCTCGATCAATGCCGCCTCGCCCGCCTGGGCCGCTTCAACGGCATCGGATACCGGCAGCGTGTCACCAGCTGCAAACAGGCCCTCAACCGTGGAGGGCGTCCGGGCCACGCCGTCCGGGCTGACAAGGAAGATGTTCTGGTGATTGCCCGGCTCCAGGTTCTGCTCCATCAGCGCCTGCAGCTGTGCGGCCTCGAACTGCACGGCCATCACGCCGAACGGTGTGTCCTTGCCCTTCTTGTAGATCGGCACCGCCATGAACCCCACAGCCGCCCCTCCGCTAGGCTCATAGGGCGCGATATCAGAGACGGACACCTCGCGCTTGCCGGAGGCGATCGCCTGTGCATAGAGCTTGCCCAAGGCCGACTGCGCATGGTCGCCGGAAGAGAAATTCTGCACGAAATCCGCCTCCTTCAGCACCGAATAAAGCATCCGCCCCTCGGCGTTGAACAGGTAGATATTGCGGTAACCGCCCAAGTTGCGCGCCTGCACCCATGCCGCGTGGTAGGAGATATGCATCTGGCTGTAGTAGGAACCGTCATCCGGGTCGGACAGCTCCTCGCTGCCCGGGCCCTGTTTCGGGTTCTTCTGCAGATAATGTTCTTGCAGGTAGGATACCGGATCGGTCTTGCCCGCCAGCTTTTCGAACTCGCGGTTGAAGTTGTTCATCGTCCGGAACACAGTCGCCAGGTCGGCATTGCGCACCATATCCTTGCGGATCTCCGCCATCCGGGTCTCCACGGCCGTCTGGCTCGCATTGGCCGCTGTCTCGTAGGAGAAGAAGGCGCTTTTGCGGATGTCCGCCTCAGCCATCTTGTAGACAAGGAAGGAAACCGTCACCAGGAATACGGCCGTCAGGGCGACCATGATCAATGGCAGTTTCAGTGTCAGCGATAATTTGGGCTGTGTCATATTGGTCGTCTCCTTACAAGCGGCGCAGTCACGGGCAAGTTGTGCGGCGCGCCCTCTGATAACCTTTCAGAGGCTTCCGGAATGTTAAAACGAGACTTCTTATTCTGAATTGAAGCCGGCGCAACCGATTGCAAACACCGGGCAGCTCATTCAGAGGCCGCAAAAGTTCCTTTATTTCATGGCAATTAGTGACATTCGCGGCAAAGACTCATTTTTACGGACTTATTGAACCGCGCCGCGTAATTCCTCGGCTCCATCCAGCACCCTGCCGATCCGCAGCGGCGGGAATTAAGGCGCTGCTAACCACCCGAAGACCTGAAGCACCCTTATTAACACCCCGGCAATCTAATCCCCGTAAATCCTTCCCTTAACGCAGCGGAAACGCCCCAGTTTCAGGGGGATCTGCGCGGAGTGGAAGTGATTGCTCGCAAGAGGGATACGAATGATGACCCGGGTTAAGAATTTTTGGAGCGGTATCCGACTGAGCCGCAAACTGCCGCTGATGATCGCCTTGCCGACGATCTTCCTGACCGTTGCCTCCGGGGTGTTCTACGCCTTGCAGGCCGGCAGCGCGCTGAAGGAAAACAGAGAGACAGCCTATATCACCCTGCTTGAGGAACGCGGCGAAGCGCTCGACAACTGGCTGAAGGATCTGGAGTCCCAGGCCTATACGCTGTCGGTCAGCCAGGTTGTGATTTCAGCAATCAGGGATTTTGGCAACTCCTGGTACTCGCTGGGTGACAACCCCGGCGAGATCCTGCGTCAGGCCTGGGTCACCGGCAATCCGCACCCGGCCGGGAAGCGCGCGGAACTGCTGGATGCAGGCGACAAGACTGCCTATTCGATCCGCCACAAGAAATACCAGGAAGGGTTCCACACCTTTCAGCGCGAGCAGGGGTTCAAGGATCTCTACCTGATGGATGCGCAGGGCAGCCTGTTCTACACGGTCCAGAAAGGCGATGACTTTGCCCACAATGTGCTGACCGGTGCGGTCAAGGACACCGGCCTTGGCGACGCGTTCCGCGCCGCGCAGGACCTGAAGCCCGGACAGCTGCACATCACCCCGCTGGAGGCCTATGCCCCCGCTGGCGGTGAACCGGCGATGTTCATTGCCGCCCCGGTTTTCAAGGGCGATGCCTTCATGGGGGTGCTGGCCTTGCGGGTCGACATCACCCGCATGACCTCCATCCTGTCGCAATCCCAGCTGCTGGGTGAAACCGGCCTTGTCTACGCAGTGCGCGACGGCGGCATTGCCCTTAATGCCTCACCGCATGAAGGCGGCCATGCGGCACTGGATACGCTGACTTCTTCGCCGCAGATCGAGGCCGCGCTGGCCGGAGAAGCTGCGCCGATGTCCGGCGTGACCGGCCTGTCCGGCAACCCGGTCGAAGCGGTTTCTTCGCAGGTCACACATGGTGACAAGACCTGGGGAGTCGTGCTGGAGATCGACAGCAGCGAAGCCAAGGCCGCCGAGGCCGCGCTGATGCAATCGGCCGGCGTGCAAGCCGCCGTTGTGTCACTGATGGTGGCTTTCCTGGCTTGGATTGCTGCCCGGTCAGTGGCGCGCCGGGTCGGCAATCTCGCCGACAGCGTCGAGCGGATCTCTAATCATGACTACGACACTCATGTTCCGGGCCGCGAAGCCGGGGATGAGCTGGGCAAGATTGCGCAGAAGCTGGAAGGCTTCAAGGATGACCTTCAGTCCGGCCGCGCGGCGGAAGAACTGCGCGCCGAGCAACAGCAGGTACAGGAACAGGTGGTGGCCGAACTGAGCGTCGGGCTGCGGTATATGGCGGCGGGTGATTTCTCCCAGCCGATCAGCACGGCCTTCCCCGAAGGGCATGAACAGCTACGGACCGACTTCAACCGCACGCTCGAGACCCTGAACGCCACAGTGCAGGAGGTTGTCGGTTCGGCAGACAGCATCCGCAATGGCGCGTCTGAAATCAGCCAGGCCTCGGATGACCTGTCGCGCCGCACCGAAAGCCAGGCGGCGACACTGGAAGAAACCGCCGCCGCCCTGGACGAGATGACCACTAGCGTGA
>CAJXHQ010000166.1 GCA_913054485.1 uncultured Paracoccaceae bacterium | reverse complement strand
CCATCACGCCGGCGATGGCACCGGAGGCGCCGATGGTGGGAACCTGAGAGTAGGGCGCGGCCACCACATGGATCAGCCCCGCACCGATACCGCTGGCGATATAGAAGACAAGGAAGGGGAGATGGCCCATCTCGTCTTCCAGATTGTCGCCGAAGATCCACAGGAACAGCATATTGCCGCCCAGATGCATCCAGCCGCCGTGCAGGAAGGTGGAGGTCAGCAGCGTCTCCCAGCCGCCGCCACGGCTGATCTCGGCGGGCACCACCGCATAGGCGTCATAGAGCTGGTAAAGCCCGCGGTCGGAGGTGATGCCCAGCGTCAGCAGGAAGATGGCAATATTCAGCGCCATCATTGTGTAGACGACATAGGGCGTGCGGCCGGAGGGGTTGTGATCGCGGATCGGAAACATAGGGTGACGCTGGGCCGGTTTCAGCCCAGCGTCAAGGCGTTATCGGGTCAGCTGCCGCCGCCCAGGAGCGCCGCATTGCCGCCCGACGCCGTTGTGTCGACGCAGACATGGCGTTCACCCATCACCCGCGCGGTGTCCGGCTTGCCGGGGATCAGCGGAATGATCGCGCCGGTCCGTTTGGCCAGCGCCTGTTCGATCTGGCGCTCGGTTGACTCATCCCCCCACCAGATTACACCAGAGAAGCCCTCTGCGTGTTCCAGACGGTGAAGATCCGCCATGCCGGTGGCGCGCAGGGCCGCGCCGCCGAGCGCCTCGACCGACTTGGCCTGCGCTTCCACAGCCTGCGGGCCGGGGCCCATGCAGAGGAGGGGCGGGCGGGCAAACATTGTCAGCCGGTTGCTTTCGCCGGTGGGGCCGGGCAGCGACAGGGTTGTTGGCGCGGCGGGTGTGCTGGCTGCCGTGGGCAGGTCTGCGACACCTTGCCATTCTGCCCCGGCCTCCTGACGGTCGGGGGCGCAGAAGCGGCTGATGTAGTTGGGGCCGCCCGCCTTGGGCCCGGTGCCCGACAGGCCTTCGCCGCCGAAGGGCTGGCTACCAACGATGGCACCGATCTGGTTGCGGTTGACGTAGATATTGCCCGCATGCACCCGGTCGCAGACATGCTGCACCCGGTCATCGATCCGGGTTTGCAAGCCAAAGGTCAGCCCGTAGCCGGTGGCATTGATCGCATCGATCACCTGGTCCAGCTCTCCGGCTTTGAAGGTGGCTACATGCAGGACTGGGCCGAAGATCTCTTCTTTCATGTCGGCAATACTGTCCACCCGGATCATCGTCGGGGCCACAAAGGTGCCGTGGCCGGGGATCTGCAGCTCGTGCATCACGCGGCCCTCGGCGCGGGCGCGGTCGATGTGGGCCATGATGCCGGGCCGGGCACCCTCGTCGATCACCGGGCCGCTGTCGGTGCTGAGCTCCCAAGGGTCCGCCAGCCGCAGGCAGTTCATCGCGCCCTTCAGCATCTCCAGCACGGGGCCCGCGATGTCTTCCTGCAAGTAGAGGCAGCGCAGAGCCGAACAGCGCTGGCCGGCCGATTGGAAGGCGCTTTCAATCACCGCTTGCACGGTTTGTTCCGGCAGCGCTGTCGAGTCGACAATCATCGCGTTCAGCCCGCCGGTTTCTGCGATCAGGGCCGAGCCGGGTGCCAGGTTATCCGCCATCACCTTGCGGATGTGCAGCGCGGTGTCGGTGGAGCCGGTGAAGGCCGCGCCTGCGACGCGCGGGTCCGAGGTCAGTGCGGCACCCACGGTGGAGCCGCTGCCGGGCAGCAGTTGCAGCGCATCAAGCGGCACCCCGGCCTGATGCATCAGGCTGACGGCTAAATCCGCGTCCAGCGGCGTCTGGCCTGCCGGTTTCGACAGGACCGCATTGCCTGCCGCAAGGCCTGCCGCGATCTGGCCGGTGAAAATGGCCAGCGGGAAGTTCCAGGGCGAAATGCAGCTGAAGATACCTGCCGCTTTGCCCTCGGGCGCGCGGGCGGCGTAGTAGCGCAGGAAATCCACGGCCTCGCGCAGTTCGGCCACACAGTCGGGCAGGGTCTTGCCCGCTTCGCGGGTCAGCAGCGCGAAGAGCTCGCCGAAATGCGCTTCGTAAAGGTCAGCCGCGGCGTTCAGGGTTGCGGCCCGCTGCGCGGCGTCTTCGCCCCAGGGCTGGGCAGAAGCCAGCGCCCGTTCAATATCCTCGGGTGAGGACAGGCCAATGGTGCCGATGGGGGAGCCATCGACCGGCGAGAAAACCGTTTTGGCCTCCAGCGGCTGGGCTTTGCCCGCAATGCGCGGGGTGACATCCCAGTGTTTGGTCCGGAACGGCGTCCGTGCGCCCTCGATCAGTTCCAGCGTCGGGGCATGTGCCAGGTCGAAGCCCTTGGAATTGGGGCGTTCCGCGCCGAACAGCTCTGGCCCGGTGGGGATCTTACGGGTGTCTTCGATGACGGTCACGAAGGGGTCGGCGGCGACCTCCTCGGGGGAGACGTCCTCGTCCACGATCTGGTTCACGAAGGAGGAGTTGGCACCGTTTTCCAGCAGGCGGCGGACCAGATAGGCGAGCAGGTCGCGGTGCGCGCCGACTGGGGCGTAGATCCGGCATTTGGTCTTGTTCTGCTCCAGCACCATCTGGTGCAGGGTCTCGCCCATGCCGTGCAGGCGCTGGAACTCGTATGGCTGCCCGTCCTCGGCCATGTGCAGAATGGCGGCGACGGTATGCGCGTTATGGGTGGCAAACTGCGGGTAGATCCGGTCGGTGCGCGACAGCAGCTTGCGGGCGTTGGCGATGTAGGAGACATCGGTGACGGCCTTGTTGGTGTAGACCGGGAAACCGCCGATGCCCATTTCCTGGGCGCGTTTGATTTCGGTGTCCCAATAGGCGCCTTTCACCAGGCGGATCATGATCTTGCGGTCGTGGCGCTGTGCCATGTCATACAGCGCATCAATCGCGGCACCGGTGCGGGGGCCATAGGCCTGCACCACGATGCCGAACCCGTCCCAGCCTGCGAGCGCCGGATCACCCATCACGGCGTCGATTACCTCCAGCGACAGGGACAGGCGGTCGGCCTCTTCGGCGTCGACGTTCAGCCCCATGCCGGCCGCCTTGGCCAGCAGCGCCAGCGCCTGCAGGCGCGGCACCAGCTGCTCCATCACGGATTTCTCCTGCGCCAGCTCGTAACGCGGGTGCAAGGCTGACAGTTTCACCGAGATGCCGGGGTTTTCGCGGATATCGTCATGGGTACAGCCGTCTGCAATGGCGGTGATCGCGCGGGAATAGGCGATCTGGTAGCGGGCGGCGTCTTCTTCGGTGCGCGCGGCCTCGCCCAGCATGTCGTAGGAATAGGTGAAGCCCTTGGCCTCCATATCCGCGGCGCGTTTCATCGCCGCCTGGATGGTTTCCCCCAGCACAAACTGACGGCCCATCTCCTTCATGGTGCGGCCCACGGCGGTGCGGATCACCGGCTCGCCTAGACGCTTGATGGCAGAGCGCAGCGCCTTTACCGGGCTGGAACCCTCGTCGTCCAGCACCTTGCCGGTCAGCATCAGTCCCCAGGAGGAGGCATTGACCAGCGAGGAGGAGGATTTGCCCAGATGCTTGCCCCAGTCAGAGGGGGCGATTTTATCTTCGATCAGCGCATCGATGGTTTCGGCATCCGGTACCCGCAGCAGCGCCTCGGCCAGACACATCAGAGCGACGCCTTCATCGGTCGACAGGCCATATTCGGCCAGGAAGACCTCCATCAGGCCGGGCGAGGAATGGCCGCGGATGTCGCGCACCAGGGCGGCGGCACTAGCGCAGATGCGCGCGCGGTCTTCGCTGCTGAGTGCGGCAGTCTCGATCAGTTCGGCCAGTTTGGCATCCTGATCAGCATAGGTTTGCACATCGATAAGATCGCGCAGGCGGGGGGTATCGGTCATGGTGTTCTCTCCGTCGGAACGCAGGCGTTTGACAAAGCGTATCGGTATTTTCACGGGACATTCGCCCGAATAATTGTGATACTAGGCCAATCGTGCCGAAATTCGAGGAAAGGGCGGTTCAAATGGATCAAGCGCAGCTGGACCGGTTCGACCGGGAGATTTTGAATGTTCTGGGTGAGGACGGGCGGATCTCCATCGCGGACCTCGCGCGCCGTATCGGCCTGTCGAAATCGCCCACCCAGACCCGGATGAAACGGCTGGAAACCGAGGGGTTCATCACCGGCTACCGCGCGCTGGTGGATCCGATCCGGCTGGGGCTGGACCATGTGGCCTTTGTCGAAGTGCGCATGACCGACACGCGCGAGGCGGCGCTGGCGGCCTTCAACTCTGCCGTGGCCAAGGTGCCGGAGATCGAGCAGGCGCATATGATCGCCGCCAATTTCGACTATCTGTTGAAAATCCGCACCCGGTCGATGGCTGAATACCGCGCCGTGCTGGCCGAAAAGATCTCGGCGCTGCCGCATGTTGCCTCCACCTCGACCTTTGTGGCGATGGAAGCGGTGAAAGAGAACGCCACGCTTGGACCGGCCTGACGAAATCCGGCGGAGCGCTTGAAAGACCCCGGCGCAGCATCAGCATTAAGGGTATGCTCGTGTTTTTCTGTTCCGTATTGAAGCCCCGCCAGATTGTGCTGTGCGCCACTTTGGTGGCTGCATCCGCAGGTCCGGCGGCGGCAAATGACTGCCCGCCGGCCCCGGACCACGCGGCAGAGCTGGCGGCCCTGACCGGGCAGGTTCAGGCGGCAGAGGGGGAGGGCGAAGCGCGGGCCTTTGCCTCGCGCATGTGGGAGCTTTGGACCGACGCGCCGGACGAGCAGGCGCAGGCAATTCTGGACCGCGGCATGGCGCGGCGCACCACATTCAATTTCCTGGGCGCGCTGGAGGATTTTGATGCGCTGGTTGAATACTGCCCGGAATTCGCCGAAGGCTACAATCAACGCGCATTTGTTTACTACCTTAACGGTGAGTTCGAATCCGCCTTGACGGATCTGGATCACGCTCTGGGGTTGTCACCCCTCCATATCGGCGCGCTGAGCGGCCGGGCCCTGACATTGATGGGGCTCATGCGGATGGAGGAAGCCCGGGAGACCCTCGGAATAGCGCTTGAACTCAATCCCTGGCTGCCGGAACGGGGGCTGATTGCTCCGGGCGGGCCTTTGTCCCAGGATGAAGATGACGGGAAAACATCATCCGGCAGGCAGGAGTTCGATCTCTGAGGGCGTTCTTCCCGGACCTGTGAAGGACGTGTTCCGATGGGGCGCGCCCTGGGTGTCCCCGCCGGTCAGCGGCTTTGATGGAACCGCAGGCGCAGGCGGCTGCCCAGGCGGCTTGAAGTTCCGGTCCCAGAGATCAAGAGCATTTTTATAAGGAGCGCGCGCCAGTAGTAAGCAGCCGGGCCATGAATTAGGCCCGATGGCAGGCGCGAGCCGGATAAGCGGAATTTTGGCATAGCAGGCATTGGGTTTTTTTTACCCGGCCAGCCTTGTTGCACCGCCCGCCGCGTTTTACCCCCTCACGATCCCGGCAGCCAGACGGGGAACGGATCGGTGTTACTGGCGGGGCGTGAAAACGCTGACCGAACGCACCGGGTCTTTTTGCCCGGGTTTGGATTTTTGAAAACCAAAGATTTTGAGGTGACTGATTGTGAAATACCGGCCGGAAATTGACGGGCAGCGCAGCTTGGCCGTCGCGCCTGTTGTATAGTTTCATGCAGGGTTTACTGCTTTCTCAGGTGGCTTTGCGGGTGTTGATGTTTTCTTTGTGATCAGCGGATACCTGATCGCCCGGATCGTTATCGCAGAAGTGCAGGAGGAGCGTTTCTCGTATCTTGGCTTTTACGAGAGGCGGATCAGGCGGATTATGCCTGCGCTCTGCGTGGTTGTTCTTGCCAGCATGGCGCTTTCGCTGCTGGGTTGCCCTGCTGCCCTGTTTCGGGACGGCAGCGATCATCTGGTCCGCATCGGGCGGCAACCTGGCCGGACGGCTGCCTGGTCTTCCTCCTCTGCGGTTCATCGGGCTGATTTCTTACTCATTGTACCTGTGGCATTGGCCGGTCTTTGTGTCGCTCAGGATGTAATTCGCAGAGCCGCATCTTGAACCTTTGACCGCGCTCTTGGGGACGGCCGTGTCGGTCCTGTTGGCGTTCTGGACGTGGAAATACTTGGAGGGCCCTTTCAGATCAAACGCTTGCATGAACTTTGGGCGTGTTTTCTGCGGGTCGGCGGCGTCAGTACGGCGGTGATTGCTCTCTCTATTGCCGCGATCCTGAGCAGCGGGTTTCCCGATCGCCTGAACCAGGCAGCGGCGCAGCTGGCCTCTGCTGCCCAGGAGGAAGACCCATTGAGCATGGGCTGCCAGGGGACGCATGACCTGTTTGATCCTGCTTGCAGGTTCGGATCGCCGGAGGCAGAGCTGAGCTTTGTTGTTGTCGGAGACAGCCCTGCAGGGTCGATCAGGCAGGCGATTGAAAAATGGGCGGATTCGGCCGGCCGGGCGGGGACAATACTGTGGCGGCGGTCCTGTCAAATGATTATCGGCGCCACCAGGGTGCCGGATGCCCGCAGCCGGGAATGTTCAGCCTTCAAGGACGATGCGCTTCAGGCCATCCTGTCCAGTGACAGTATGGATACCGTGAGTGTGGCGGGGCGGTGGGAGGCGGCGTATTCTGGAGTACTCCCCAAGGCTGGCGGGTTCTACAGAGCTTATTGGATAGACGAAGACTCCGCCGATCTGTCGGCAGAAACAACGCAGAAGGTGTTTGAACGCGGGCTGCTGCGGACCGCGCAGGCCTTTGTTCAAGTGGGAAAACGTTGTCTTCTTCGGGGCGGTTCCTGAGGTGGGTTTGACTGCGGGGTTGCTCGGCGTTGGCTTCCGCTAGGCCGTCTCCTCCGCCTGGGTGCGAGGCCGGTGTGCAGGCGTCATCTCATGGGCGGCAGAATCAGCCCCTGGTTGCCAAGCCCGGGGGATTGCTCCAGGCAGGCGGTGCGCCCTTGGCGGGAATGGCAATAAAA